>CAVHUN010000077.1:0-2312 GCA_963639175.1 uncultured Prevotella sp. | reverse complement strand
TCATAAATATGTCAAAGTTAAAATGTCATAACTTTGCACTATTTATGGCTCTTTTTGATATACTTACAATATCTCATAATAGAAGGAGTTGATGTAAGCATGAGAAAAGATATAACAGTAGAAAAAATAACAAAAGGAGGTGAAAAAATGAACAAATCAGCACTTGCTAGACAATATGAATGTTGTTGGAGAACAATTGATAGAAGGTTAAATCCTGATAAATATAAGATTATTTCAAAGAAAAGAATTTATACATCCAAGCTTGATGAATATAAAACTATAATAGATGAAAAAATAGAAAATAATAACATACCAGCTACCGGAATTTATTTTCTATTAAAAGAAAAATATGGTTATAAAGGTAAATATGGTATAGTGAGAAAATATGTTACTTCTAAAAAAGAAAAGATAATCAATGAACTAACTATAAGATTTGAAACAATAAAAGGATATCAGTCACAGGTTGATTGGAAAGAAAAACTAAAGCTACATGATATCAATAACAACGAATATATAGTAAGTATATTTCTCATGGTATTAGGAAACTCAAGATATAAATACATAGAATTAACATTTGATCAAACCCAACCAACACTATTTAAATGTTTAATTAATGCTTTTAAATATTTTGGTGGAACAACAAAAGAAATATTATTCGATAATATGAAAACAATAGTAGATCAAGCAAAAAGTAATTTCACAAATGTTATTATTAATTCTAAAGCAATGCAATTTTCAAAAGACGCAGGTTTCAAAATAGTTACTTGTAGAGTCTATCGTCCTAGAACCAAAGGTAAGGTGGAAACACTAGCAAAAATAATGAATAGATTAAAAGCATTTGATAAGGAATTTAATAGCATTAATGAACTTAATGAAATAGTAAAAAAACTTAATTATTCACTTAATTATGAGGAAAAATCTCAAGCAACAGATGAGATTCCAAAAGAGTTATATGATAAAGAAAAAGAATACTTAAGGCCTGTGAATTATGAAATCTTAGAAAACTATTGTCTTAGCAACAAGACATATAAAGTTTCAAACGAATCAATGATTACATATCAAGGTATTAAGTATTCAGTACCTATACAGTATATTGGCAAACAAATAACTGTATTAGATGAGAATAACGTTATTCACTTATATTATAACAAAAATCTCATATATTCTTACAATAAAAATAAAAAATATAGATTTAATTATAAGGAAAGTGACTATATAGATATTCTTAAACATAGTAGTCTTGATACAAAAACTGATGATGAAATAAGAAACTATATAGATAAAAACTTATATTCATTAGATAGAATATATATTGATAAAGGAGATGAAAATAAATGATTGAAGAATTAAATAAAAGTTTAGATATTTTAGAACTAAATAAAATTAAGGAAATATTACCAGATTATATTCATAAAACTAGCAAGGATAATTTACCATTAACAGAACAGCTAAATTATTTATTGTCAGAGGAAATAAAAAACAAGGATGAAAGAGCTGCTGAAGGAATAATTAAAGCATCTAATTTTCCATTTAGAAAAACTATTGATGACTATGATTTCTCATTTCAACCATCAGTATCGGAAAAACAAATAAGAGAGTTAGCAAATTTAAGCTTTATAGAACAACATGAAAATGTTGTGTTCATCGGAAATCCTGGAGTTGGTAAAACTCATTTAGCGGTGGCTATAGGAATAGAAGCAGCAAAGCATAGAAATAGCGTCTATTTTATAACCTGTCATAGCCTGATGTTAAAATTAAACAAAGCCCAGAAGGAAAACAGATTAGATAAACAACTGCAACACTTAGCTCAATATAAAGTTTTAATTATAGATGAAATTGGGTACTTGCCAGTTGATCATCAAGGGTCAAACTTATTCTTTCAACTTATTGCTAAAAGATATATGAATAAATCGACTATTGTAACAACTAACATGACATTTTCAAGATGGGGAGAAGTATTTAGTGATAATACTTTGGCAAGTGCTGTACTAGATAGATTATTACACTATTCACATATAGTAAGAATTACAGGTAATTCTTATAGAATAAAGGATAAGATTGTAGAGTCTGATTCTAGGACTAACGAATATAACGAGTGATTTATGCGAGAAAACTTTTGACAATAGGTGGAAATAATTCGTCATACTTATGTAATATTCTTTTTTGAAGAATATTACATATCTACTCAGAGAATTATTTCTTGGTCCATGTTGTCAAAAGGAAATTGGAATAAAAAAACGAGTTGATATAACTACCCAAACTATGACATTTTAATAATGACATTTTTGTGACATTTCATGTTGACATTTACA
>CAVHUN010000076.1:0-2758 GCA_963639175.1 uncultured Prevotella sp. | reverse complement strand
CATAAGATGTAGGCTTATTCGATGTAAGACTTTAAATTAACCATTTTGTCCTCTTAAAAGGAGGACATTTTTTAATGGATGAGAAGAAGATAAATAGGCTAAGATAAAAGTATATGTAAAATCTAGGCTTGTCCTAAATTCGCTAAGTAAGGTAAGCGTTAAATCTAGACCATCCTAAATATGCTAATAACATATGATATCCTATACCTTAAATAAGGAGGAATCATATGTTACAACCATTAACAAAAGAACAAATTAAAATATTAGATGAATATAGGAAATCAGGTTTAGGATTAGTAGAGTTTACTAAGAACAATAATATAAGGTTCATGAGTTATCTTATATAATACATAAAGAAAAAGAACTTAATAAAGTTATACCTAATAATTAAATAGTAAAATTAGATGTAGCAACTATATTAGATAATTATCTAGATTTAAGGCTTACCTGTTAAATAAAGCTTTAGATTAAATTATTAAAATTAAAAAGATTTCACTTTAAAACATCTTAAATTCGTAAAGCTTTTATATGGTATTTTTCCTTTTTAAAGGATGATATTGTTTTAAGGTAGATCTTTTTATGAAATTTGATAAATATTTTTCACTTGAGTTAGCGCTTTATTAGCGGTTCATTTGTTATCTTACATTTAAAGGAGATATTAAAATGAAAAAAAGTAGATTTATTAAAGTTTTAGCCGCGACAACATGTTTAGCTATGATTACATCATGCGCTAATGAAGGGGCTACAACAAGTAAGGGTGATGAAAAAATAATTGAGGTGTATAGAGCATATCAAGAAAATGGTGGTACATTATCTTATGAAGAATGGCTTGCTTCTATTAAGGGTGAAAAAGGTGACAAAGGTGATAAAGGAGATAAAGGTGACACTGGAGACAAAGGTGAAGCTGGTAAAGATGGTGTATCAGTTAAATCAATTACAAAAACAAGTACTGATGGATTAGTTGATACTTATACAATTACATATTCAGATAATACAACATCAACATTTACTGTCACTAACGGAACATCAGGAACTAATGGGACAAATGGCGTTGATGGTACTAATGGTATTAACGGAGCTGATGGAACTAAGGTTACTATTGGAACAAATGGCAATTGGTATCTTGATGGAAAAGATTCAGGTATTAGCGCTTCAGGAACTAAAGGTGATAAGGGAGACAAAGGTGACACAGGTGTTGGTATTAAAGACATATTAACTGAATCTTACACTCAAGATGGTATTAATTACATTAGATTTACATTTGTCTATACTGATGGCAATAAAGTTGAAAAAGTTGTACCAATTGGTACTAGCGCTCAAGAAGCTACAATTAAAGAAATAAATCTTTCAAATAATAACCTTTCTATTAGGGAAGATATTTCAAACTTAAGTTTAGTTGTATACTATAGTAATGGACAAGTTGAACAAGTCCCATTATCAAGTGAATATATAAATAATTATAATGATATCGATTGGAAGACTGAAGGAGATAAATACTTAAGTATTTCATATGAAGGCATTACAATTGAAACTACCATTAGATTATATGATCCTGCTAATGTTAAAGTTCAAAGTATTGACCTTAATGATAAATATGTAGTAGTTTCAGATGGAGAAAGCATTTCATTTGATGGCTTATACGCTAACGTATATTATTCAAATGGAAATGCTTATAACATAGATTTAAGTAAATTGAATCCAACATGTGATGAGATTACTCTAGATGCTTATAATGAATTTAAGGTAAGCTATGATGGTTATGAAGGAACTATGTCTTTATACGTAGCTAGTTCACTAGATAATTTTACTGTTCAAGGAATTGAAGCACATATCGAAGTTTTAAATGGTACAAGTGTTTCGGATTATCTTAGAGAAAATCCTACATATGCTAGAGTTTCTGGTAACATTAATGATGAATCTGAATCTTTGGCATATATTTACTTACTAAAAGCTGATGATATTGTTAATTCTAAGAGTGAAAAATTAGAAACATTTACTGACAGTGATGTTTGTGTTTTATTTAATGGTAAACCATATTCTATAAAGGCTTATGTTTATGAGAAAGATAATTCTGTTCAAAATATAAGTTATGAAGGTACAACATACTACGTAGACCTCGGTACAACAACTGAAGAAACAAAGAAAAACATCATTTCTTTACTTACAAATAATGTGCTTTCTATTCAATATTCTACAAATAATGATAATGATAAAGTAACCATTACTGAAGATATGATTTCTTTTGGAGAAGATGAATTTAATAATGTTTCAGGAGAAATTATACCTGTTACCATTACTTATAAAGCTAGTTTCACAGCTAGTTTCACAGTTGGAATATTAATTTCATCAGATACTATAAATTTAAAAACTTATAATATAAATGGTAAAGCTTTAACTTCAATTATTGGAAATACTATATATCTATATGATGGATATTGGTATAGCGATACTACATCAGGATTTACAAGCTATTTAAGATATGAACAATTAGAAGATAATATTATAAAGATTGGTTCAAACTATGATGGTTACTTCTACTTTGTAATTCAACTACAAGATGGGACTGCTACTACAGTTGATTTAACTGAATTAACAGCTGATTATACTTATACTGCTTCTAAAGCAACTACTGAACAAAGCGGTGGCCTTACTAAAATTGAAATCTATAAAGATAAAAATTATTTAGCTTGTTATAATGGTGAAGAAGTAGTAGTTTATTACTATCAATATGATGATTCAGGTTCTATAACTATTAGTG
>CAVHUN010000075.1:0-2963 GCA_963639175.1 uncultured Prevotella sp. | reverse complement strand
TATTTTATCACTTTCTAGAAGGGTTAAAAAATCACCTCAGTGCAATTTAGTGTTTATATTTTGGAACATTCAAAACTAATTTTCAAAATATGTTTCAAATACAATTTCCTAAACAAATAAAAAAGGCCTCATTTAATAGAGGCCTAATCATTTTAAGATTAATTAGTCGTTATTAACAGGATAGACAGAAACCTTTTTACGATTTTTGCCTAAGTGTTCATATTTAACAACACCATCAACTCTTGCAAAGATAGAATCATCTTTAGCAACAGAAGTATTTAATCCAGCATGGATTTTTGTACCTCTTTGACGATAAATGATTGAACCAGCAGTACAAAATTGACCATCAGCAACCTTAGCGCCTAATCTTCTACCTGCAGAATCACGGCCGTTTTTAGTAGAACCAACACCTTTGTGGGAAGCAAAGAGTTGTAAATCTAATTTTATTTCCATAATAATTTTCCTTTCTTAGTTTTTAATAACTTTAACGTTATTTGGATAGTTTTCACTAACAAATTCTAATTGCGATATCATTACATCAAGAACTGTTGAATCGTAGTTATCTAATTTATTTACTACTTTTATATAACCTTTACCCTTTGAATAAGAATATTTGATATTATCTTTATTCTTTATAGCGTTAAGACTACCTAGAAAACAAGTAGATACTCCTGCACAAACCAAATCTTGACCAACATCAGCAAAATCAGCATGACCATCAAGGCTAATTGCACTTATTTGATTATCTTTATAAGTTATATTAACCTTTATCATATTTATTAAGCGTTAATAGATTCGATAGTGATCTTTGTATATGGTTGTCTATGACCACTTAAACGTCTGTAGTTAGCTTTAGCTTTGTACTTAAAGACTTGGATTTTGCTAGCTTTACCGCTTTTTACAATTTTAGCAGTAACTTTGGCACCTTCAATATAAGGAGCACCAACGCTAACTTTTTCTCCATCGATAAGTAAAACCTTATCAAAGACTACTTCTTGACCATCTTCACCGTCTAATTTTTCAACAAAGTAAGATTGTCCAGCTTCAACTTTTAATTGTTTTCCGCCTGTTTCAATAATTGCAAACATCTTTTATTTTTCCTCCTATACACTATATTACTCGCTAATTTTGGCCTAGATTAATTCTAAGTTAGTTACCAAATATATGCGGTTGAAAGCCAAGTGGAGGCAATTCAACTCTTATAATTTTACATTCATTAATAGCTATTGTCAATAAATTTAATATAATATCTTATAATCTTCTAAAATAGGTTTGTCTTCTATTTTGACTTTTACTATGTGATTGAATAAATCTTCTTTAGATAATATTTTTACATCAATATAATTTTGAGTATATCCTCTATAAACAATTCCTTTAGAAGTAGTTTCTAATTTTTCTTCTACTAAGACTTCTAATTCTTTTCCAATAAAAGAATCATAATATTCTTTTGCTAATTTGTTAGATAAATCATTTAAGATTCTAACTCTATTTTTACTAACTCCCCTATCGACTTGATCTTTCATATAATAAGCTTTAGTTAATGGTCTTCTTGAATATGGAAATACATGAAGTCTCATAAACTTAACTTTATTTATAAAATCATAGCTTTCTTGAAAGTCTTGTTCAGTTTCAGAAGGAAAGCCAACTATAACATCAGTAGAAATAGCGATATTTTCAACTTTTTCTTTTAATTTACAAGTTAAATTATAAAATCCTTCTAAATCATATTTTCTAAACATCAATTGGCAGATTCTTTTTGCCCCTGATTGTAAAGGAAGATGCATATGAGGAACTAGTCTAGGATTAGTTGACATTAAATTAATTAATCTATCACTAACTTGGCTTGTTTCTAATGAAGAAATTCTAACTCTAAAGGTCTTAACATCTAAATTTAATATATCTTCTACTAAATCATCAATTTTATAAGTTGGGCCATTGTTGTAACTTCCCATATCAATGCCAGTTAAAACAATTTCTTTATAACCATTTAAAGCGAGATTTCTAATTTCAGCTAAAATAGAATCTTTCTTTCTAGAACGAGACTTCCCTCTTGTTAAAGGAATAACACAATATGAGCAAAAATTATCACAACCATCTTGAATCTTAACAAAGGCTCTTACATCAGAAGTAAAACTAGAAATAGTAGAATCTTCATAATCTAACTTTCTAGTATTAGAAGCAACAATGTTTTCATTTTCTTGTTTTTTAACTAATTCAGCAATTTGATTTCTATTTGAGACCCCTGCTAATACCTTAACATTTTCTATAGTTTCAATCTTTTCAGGATGAAGTTGAGAAAAGCAGCCCATAACAACTATTTCAGATTCTGGATAATTACGTTGTAATGATCTTAATTTTTCCATCGCCTTTTTTTCAGCAACTTGAGTGACTGCACATGTATTAACTACAAAAATATCAGCTTTATCTTCTTGAGTAAAAATATAACCTTGTTTAATCATATTTTCTTTTAAAGCTTCTGTTTCATATGAATTTACTTTGCACCCAAAAGTAATAGTTTTAAAAGTTTTTGCCATATATGTTATTTTTTTCTTTCTTCTTGAATTATATAATCCATTGTTTTATTAGAAATAAAATGCTCTTCTTTTAAGCAATTTATAAATCCATCTTTATCATTATTAAAATAAAAATCAACTAGTTTAGTAAGTCTATCAAAAAGATGATCTTTTCTTTTATCGATATTTTTAGAATCAAATAAATTAATTTGTTCTAATAAAGTTCCTTGATCTGAAACAATAAATAAGATTTCCATTTCAATTGAATAAAAAGCTGCACAAGATAAATTATCTTGAACTTTTATCAAAATTAAATTTGAAAAAGAAGAATCAAACAATTTATATCCATATGCAAAAAATGGATTAATTGTTGCGATTTCATGTTCATTTTTTAAACTTGAAAATGGCAATTCTAATAAACTTACTAGTTCTTTATCATAGGCCTTATTT
>CAVHUN010000074.1:0-4704 GCA_963639175.1 uncultured Prevotella sp. | reverse complement strand
TTCAATCTTCATATTAGTAGTATACAACTATATACTACAAAACACAAGAAAAAGACTAAAAACCATCAGTTTAAAGTCTTAATAATATGAAGTAACAATTATTTGATGAAAATAGTATGCGTAATGACTAGAAACCAACAAAAACTATTGACAATAACATTAAAGTAGTGGTATAAAAAACTTATATGAATAATATTTTTTACATAAATAAATTTGTTGAAGAGAAAGTCAAAGATATGTTTAATTTTTATTTTTGGATGCCTGATTTATTAAATAGACAAGGTGATGAATATAATGATAGTCTTAATGCTTTTCACTATATATTTTCTTTAGGAGAAGATGGAAAGACATATTTATGGAATAAGTACATTACTATTAATTCTCCTCTTTCTGATTTTTATGAATCAGATTTTACAAATGATGAACTGGAATTTTTTAAATCAATAAAAGAAGCTAAACAAGATGCTATTAATAAATATGGATCTTTGTCTAAGGATGTTAATATCAATAAACCTATAGAAACGAATCGTCTAATTTTAAAAGCATTTAATGAAGAAACTTCTAAATTATATGATGAATATTTTTATCAAAATAAAGATGAATTTGAAAATTATTATAGTTTGGATTATGGTGATTCATTTAAATATTGTCATATGAACGAAAGACCTTTGGGTTTTGCTATATTTCTTAAGAATAGTAATATACCTATAGGTAGTATTTGCTTTACAAATTTTGATAATGATGCTTTGTACAATGTTGAATATTTTGTTAAAAAAGAATATAGAAGAAATGGATATGCTTTTGAAGCATTAATTGAACTTATAAATCAACTGAAATTAGATAGTTTATTTGTATTGTCTGAAACTTTAAGAGAGTGTGTATTCGATGTTGTTAATCCCGATATTAGATGCTTAAAAATTAAAACTGAAATAACAAATACTAGTTCACAAAAGCTTGCGGAGAAGGCTGGATTTACAAGATACGGAACTTTATTATTTTCTGGATTGTATAAAAATAAATATTATGATGAGGTTGTTTATTATCTTGTATTGAATGAAGATAGAAAAGGCAATTTAAATTAATAATCGCTTGCAAAAGAAAGGTTTGACGTTTATAGTGCTTCAAACTTTTTAAATTATAAAACTCCATTTTTTAAATGATTATATTCTTGATTAAGCATCTTTTGGTTTGCATATAGCAAATTTTAAAATCAGGTGTATAAAATTACAACTTGATGCATTTTGTATTATAATAGTACTCGTAACACAAATGGTAATAAGACGAACTCCAGTTGTATAATAGGCATCTATTATATTCTTGGACACTTCGTTTTTAGGGCAAGTTAGATATTGCCCGTAATAGAAAGAAAAAATGATAGTGGTGAAAGCCGCTATTTTTGTTGCTAAAATTATTTTGTCATTTATTTAACAACTTATTTCGCCAAGCTGATTTGTATTTTTAAAGAAAATTTTATTGCAAAATCATTATCATTATTGATATAAGTAAGATTTATTTAACTATTTTATAAACACGAATAGTTTCTAGGAAGAATATTCAACTTCAGCAAATGACATTCTATTATGTTAGCAATAGTATTTAATAGAATTAATGAAGTGGTTGATAAATTTCTTACTAAATCACAAATTAAGGTGTTCGCTGAAATTAGAAATAATAATGTTACAAAACCACAATTGGAAATTGAAAGTTTTAATATTCTATTTAGTGAAAATTCGTAAATACGAAAAAATACTAAATAAAGCATTTGAAATTTTCATTCATCTAGATTATAATGTATTTAGTAAAAATTCGTAAATACGAAAAAATACTAAATAGGATTGTAAAATTATGGAATTTAAAAGAGAAGAATATCTGAATAAATTAACAAGTCGTATCGGCAATCACATGATCAAGATAGTTACTGGTATTAGGAGGTGTGGAAAGTCTTATCTTTTAAATAGAATTTTTTATAAACATCTTTTAGAAAACGACATAAAACCATCAAATATTATAAGATTTGCTTTTGATTTTGATGATGATGTAGATAAACTAGATGCTTTCTTTCCTGAGTTACCTACTAGAGTTAAAGATGGTAAAGGCTATTTTTTGGTTAATTCTAAAAAGTTTAGGGCCTACATATCTAGTTTGATCAAAAACGAGAACGAGACCTATTATCTTCTTTTAGATGAAGTTCAGATTTTGGAAAACTTTGTTGGTACTTTAAATGGATATTTGAATTATGAAAATTTGGAAGTGTATGTAACAGGAAGTAATTCAAAGTTTCTATCAAACGATATTGCTACTGAATTTAGAGGTAGAGGTGATACCATCTTTATTCAACCGCTTACGTTTGCTGAGTATTATGAAGCTATTTGTGGCGATAAAAGAGAAGCTTTATTCAATTACATGCGATATGGTGGACTTCCTTTATGCGTTCTTGCTAAAGATGATGTTTCAAAGCAAGAATATCTTTCTAACCTTTATCGTACTATTTATCTTAAAGATCTTAAGGATAGGAATTCGATAAAGAAGATTGATGAATTTGATTCTGTTGTCTCTGTTATGGCCTTTTTAGTTGGAAGTGCCACTAACCCAACAAAACTAGTTAATACTCTCCAATCAAATCTTAAATGCAAAATTACAGCTGAAACAATTCGCAAGTATCTTGCTTACCTTGAAGATGCCTTCTTACTTAGTAAAGCACAAAGATACAACGTCAAAGGTAGGAAATATATTGGAAACAATGAAAAATTTTACTTCTCAGACTTAGGAATTAGAAATATCATCTTAAGCTTTAGACAAGTTGAGCCAACTCATTTGATGGAAAACTTGATTTATAACGAATTAATTCATAGAGGATTTTTGGTGGATGTTGGAGTAGTTGATAAGAATGTTAGAGCAGCTAATGGCAATGGGGCTAAAGAGTATTATGAGGTAGATTTTGTTGCAAGCAAGGGTTTTAAAAAAGTCTATATTCAATCAGCTTACTCTATTCCAAATGTAGAAAAAGAGAAGCAGGAAGAGCAATCTTTAGATAACATAAATGATAATTTTGATAAAGTGATTATAACCTTTGATGATTTTGTGACTTATCATAGAAATCAAAAGGGCTATATAGTTATGAATTTGATAGAATTCTTATTAAATAAAGACTATTTGAATTAATAGCATTTAACACTTTTTGGTTAACGTATAGTGATTTAGTTAATTGACTTACTGTCTGTAAAGAAACAAATGAATTCAAAACATTCTAAATATAAAGAAAGTACAGAAGATATTATTAATATATATTCATATCCTTTTATTAAGGTACACTAAATGGTAATAAGACGAACCCAAGTTGTATAATAGGTATCTATTATATTCCTAGACACTTCGTTATTATGGCAGAGTTAGATATTGCCAGTAATAGAAAGAAAACACTATTTTTATTTCAATTGATTTATCACCCAGTTTTTAATATGATATATATGAATAGAGGTGGGTGATAAAATGTTAAATATAAAAGATATAGTTCTAGATTGCATAGCTTATGATAGTGAAAGAGAATGGTTTGAATTAAAAGAAAATTGGTTTGAAAGAGAACAATTAGGTGAATACATTTCATCTTTATCAAATAGTGCTGCAATGTTAGGAAAGCCATTTGCTTACATGATTTGGGGAATAAGTGATGATAAGCATGAAATTGTTGGTACAAAATTCAATTATAATGTTGATGTTAATAAAGAACCTTTGGAACACTATCTTGCTAGAAATTTAGAACCAAGCATTCATTTTTATTTTAAAGAAACAAAAATTAATGGTAAAAGAATTGTTTTACTTACAATTCCTGCTGCTAAAATTGTTCCAACTGCATATAATGGAATTCGTTACATACGAATAGGGTCTAGTAAAGAAAATATAAGAAGATATCCTGAAAGAGAAGCTTTTCTTTTTTCTATACTAACATTTGGATTAACAACAATTAACAATAAAGAAAGTGAATATCAAGATTTAACTTTTGATCAATTAAAGACATATTATTCATCCAAAAATATCAAGTTGAATGAATCAACTTTTCATAAAAATCTTCATTTGATTACAAGTGATAATAAATACAACATTATGGCTCAACTTCTTTCAGATAATTCACATGTTCCTATAAGGGTTGCTATATTCACTGGTAAAACAAAAGCTTCAAAATTATATTCTGTAAAAGAATTTGGATATAAATGCTTACTTTATTCGTTAAACGAAGTCCTTAATTATGGTGAAGTATTAAATATACCTCAAGCTGATGAAACAAATCGAATTATGGAAAGAAAAGAAGTTATGCTTTTTGATTTTGATGCTTTTCGAGAAGCAGTTATAAATGCTTTCTTACATAATGAATGGATTCATTTGAATGAACCGATGATAACAGTCTATTCAGATAGAATTGAGGTTCTTTCACGAGGAGGCTTAGCACCTTTGCAGACATTGAATGGCTTTTATGAAGGACATTCAATACCTGTAAATGAAAAATTGTCTGAAATGTTTTTGCAATTACACATAAGTGAAAAAACTGGAAGAGGAGTTCCTACAATTATTTCAAAATACACAAAAAAATCAATTTCGATAAATGATAATTCTATTATTGTAAAGATACCATTTAATAGAATTAATGAAGTGGGTGATAAAGTGGGTGATAAAGTGGGTGATAAAGTGGGTGATAAAGTGGGTGATAAA
>CAVHUN010000073.1:0-5698 GCA_963639175.1 uncultured Prevotella sp. | reverse complement strand
ATATTAGTTACTTAGTCATAAATTCTATTAAGTCGTATAAACTAGTAAGATTAATTTCTTACTAGTTTATATGGATTTAATTATTAGAAAGAAGAAACATTATGAAGAAATTAAAGAAAACACCTAAATTAGTATTATTAACAAGTTTAGGAGCAATAATATTTGGAGGAGTAGCAGTAGGTTCTACTTATGCTTTATTTACTAGTGAAGCAGAAACTAAAGTTACTGCTAGCGCTGGCAAAGTCAGTGTTTCTTCTTCTATTGAATTAAAAGAAGCTTATCATCCTACATTAATTAATACAGATGGTTCATTAGCTAATTCAAAAAATGATATTAACAATGCTGATTTAAATGTAGAAATTAAAAATAGTGATGTATCAATTGCTAAAATGCTTCCTGGAGATAGAGTTACATTAACTGTTAATATTACTAATGATAGTAATGTAAAGATTAAATATCGTGAAAAATATTCAATTGAAGGTACTGATAAAGATAAATTATTAGTTACTGGAACTGAAAAGATGGTTACTAATTGGACATCTTTAGAAGCAAATGGTGTTATTGATAGCTATGATGTAACTATTGAACTTCCAACTACTGAAACTAAACAAATTGATCAAGTTACAATTAGTTTAGAAGTAGAAGCTGTTCAAGGTAATGCTTCAACTGAAAAAACAATTGTTGTAACCCCAGATACATCTACTGTTAATATTGAACCTAATTCAGTTATTTATTTTAAAGCTGGTAATTATGTAACAAAAAATTACACTTTCTATGATAAAGAAAACGTTACTTTTATTGGTGATGTTGGTGCAAATTTTGAAAGATTGACAATTAATTCATACTCATCAACAGATAGTAGCTTAGCTAATAGTACATTAACTATCAAAGGACTTGAAGTAGAAAATATTTTACAAATTGATACTGGTGATAAACAAACTATTGTTGAAAAGAATACTGCAGGTAATATTTCAATTAACGAAACAATAGGTTGGGATTGGTCATTTACAAGATGTGAAACATTTACAGTTAATAATAATTATATAATTGGTGGAATTACTGGAACTCCAACTTTAGAAAAAAAGGATGGGACTCAAATAGAATCTACCTCATCGGTTAATGGTATCTATATTGATTAAACTACTGACGCTAAGATAAATGGAAATACTTTTGATAATGTATATGAGAATGCTATTGCACTTAGTGTTTCTATCGAAAATTTAGAGATTAAAAATAATCAGTTTAATTCTTATGGTACTAAGGGTCAAAATTGTGCAGCATTGAAGATTTGGAATAGTACTACCTACATGCCAGGCAGCAAATTGACTGAAGCAGCAAATGTATTAATTAATTCTATAAAATGTAATAATAATTTTAGTGAAGAAATGTTAAATAAATTGGGAAATGGATTAGATAATTACTTCTTAGCAATTATATCAGCTGGTAATAAAGGCATATTTGTTAGATATGATTTTACAAGTATAACTAAATATGAATAATTTACAGGGATTTAGTTATTAAGTAGATAAAATATTAATTAAAAGAATCAAGGAAGATTAGTTATATATATATATCTTAAAACACAAATTTGATTTAAATAAAAATTGTTTAATTAAAAGAACAATAGAAAGAAGAAAATATTATGAAGAAATTAAAGAAAACACCTAAATTAGTATTATTAACAAGTTTAGGAGCAATAATATTTGGAGGAGTAGCAGTAGGTTCTACTTATGCTTTATTTACAAGTGAAGCTGAAACTAAAGTTATTACTACTGCAGGAAAAATTAATGTTACTTCTGAAATTAATGGATTACAAACTTATTCAGGTGTCAATTTAACGGGTAATCCAGATACAGATAAAATTTCTGAAACAACAGAAAATTCAAAATTCACTAATGGTGGAACTGCTAGTATTGATGAAGAAAAGAAAACTTTAACATTAGATAAGATGACTGCTGGTGATAGAGTTACTTTTAATGTTGATATTACTAATTTTAGTAATGTTAATAGTAAATATCGTACTGTTATTACTTGTAGTGAAGATGATGGATTATTTAGTGGTCTTAAAATTACTACTAAAGTAGGTGAAACTTCTTTAGTTTGGAATAATGGTTTCTCTATTGTTTCAGATTATACTAGCTTAGCTGCTGCAAGTGATTTAGAAAATGGAGAAAAGATTAAAACTATTGAAGTTACTATTGATCTTCCTTCTAATACTAATGATACTTATGAAGGTAAATCATGTAAGTTATCTTGTATAGTTGAAGCAATTCAAGGTAATGCATATACAAGTGCATATGATAAATCAGCTTTATATTTATATGGTGAACATGATTTAAGATTATTTGCAAATTATATAAATAGTGGAAGTAGTGTTATTTCTAGCTATAGTACTTTTAAACTGGCTTCTGATGTTGCTCTTACAAAAGAATGGACACCTATTGGACAAAAAGGTGGTTCTTATCAATTTACTAAAACATTTGATGGTGATAATCATATTGTGTCTAATTTAAATGTTACACCTAGTATTGTTGGATATGATGGTAATAATTCAGTATATGATTCTACTAATAAAAATAGTTTTGATGGATTTGGAGCTTTCTTTGGATGTTTTAGTGGTGGTACTATTAAAAATCTTAAAGTTAGTGGTAGTGTAGATTGTGATAATGCTGGTGGAATAGTTGCCCGTTTTAAAGGCGGTACAATTGAAAATTGTATTTCTAATGTTAATGTAAATGGTCATAGAAAAGCTGGTGGTATTGTTTGTGCTACTAGTGATTCTAACTGTGTCATTAAAAATTGTGTAAATAATGGAACAATAACTGTAAGTGATAAATCTGGATTTCCTAATGATCTACCTCCATTAGGTGGAATAATTGGCTATGCTAGTTCTACTTATGATATAGATACTTGTGTAAATAATGGTATAGTAGGAACTAGTTCAGGTGTTGGTGTATATAGTGGAGGCATAGTAGGTTATTCTACTAGTGCAACTGGAACTATTAAAAATAGCATAAATAATGGTGATATTTATGGAAGTGGTAATGCTGGTGGAATAATTGGTATTCTTTTAACAGGTAAAAAAGCTACTATTACATCATGTTCTAATACGGGAACTATCTTAACTTCTTCAAATGGTACTAAAGGAAATATTTGTACTATTAATGGTACTGGTGAATTAACTTTAGATGGTACAACAATAACTGGTCAAAAAGGTGTTGATGGAAATTAATAATAATTAATTTAAATATCTTCTTATTAAGAGTGGTGCATTCTTAGATAATAAATAAGAATGTAACCACTCTTTTTGAAAGATTAGGTATATACTATTTAAAACATTAATGGAAAGAAGAAAATATTATGAAGAAATTAAAGAAAACACCTAAATTAGTATTATTAACAAGTTTAGGAGCAATAATATTTGGAGGAGTAGCAGTAGGTTTTACTTATGCTTTATTTACTAGTGAAGCAGAAACTAAAGTTATTGCTACTGCTGGAAAAATTAATGTTTCTTCTGAAATTAATGGATTACAAACTTATTCAGGTATAAATATTACCGATATTGTAAGTGACGATGCAGAAAAGATTAATCCAACATCTAAAAATGGTCAATTTACTAATGGCGGAACTGCTAGTATTGATGAAGAAAAGAAAACATTAACATTAGATAAGATGACTGCTGGAGATAGAGTTACTTTTAATGTAGATATTACTAATTTTAGTAATGTTAATAGTAAGTATCGTACTGTTATTACTTGTAGTGAAGATGATGGATTATATAGTGGTCTTAAGATTACTACTAAAGTAGGTGAAACTTCTTCAGTTTGGGATAATGGTTTTTCTATTGTTTCAGATTATACTATTTTAGCTGCTGTAAGTGATTTAGAAATTGGAGAAAAGATTAAAACTATTGAAGTTACTATTGATCTTCCTTCTAATACTAATGATACTTATCAAGATAAATCATGTAAGTTATCTTGTATAGTTGAGGCAATTCAAGGTAATGCATATACAAGTGCATATGATGAATCAGCTTTATATTTATATGGTGAACATGATTTAAGATTATTTGCAGATTATATAAATAGTGGAAGTAGTGTTATTTCTAGCTATAGCACTTTTAAACTAGCTTCTGATGTTGCTCTTACTAAAGAATGGACACCTATTGGACAAAAAAAGGGTGCTCAATTTACTAAAACATTTGATGGTGATAATCATATTGTGTCTAATTTAAATGTTACACCTAGTACAGTTGGATATTATATTACTAGTAAAAAGACAGATGCTCTTAAAAATGAATTCAATGGATATGGTGCTTTCTTTGGTACTGTAACTAACGCTACTATTAAAAATCTTAAAGTTAGTGGTAGTGTAAGTTGTGATAATGCTGGTGGAATAGTTGCTTACATGAATGGTGGCACAATTGAAAATTGTACTTCTAATGTTACTGTTATAGGAGCCCAATTTGCTGGTGGAATTATTTGTAGCGCAGATGGAAAATATTATAAAATAAGTATAAGTAATTGTACTAATAATGGTGAAGTAACTATTGCAAATGATACTGAATATTCTCAAGTTTTGGTTGGTGGAATTATATCTTCTTCTAGTTATCAACTTAATATAAACAATTGCACAAATAATGGAAACATAGGAAATGAAAAATCAGATTATTCTGGTGGAATCATAGGTTTCTTATTTTTGTCATCAGCAACAATTGAAAATAGTATAAATGCTGGTTCAGTTACTGGTGTATCAAATGTTGGTGGTATTATTGGATTTGTATATTTTGGTAAAAGTATAAATATAAATAAATGCTCTAACTTAGGACAAGTTAGTGCACAAGAAAGTGGTGAAAAAGGTGAGATTTGTACCTTAGATAAAGAATCTACTGTAACTATTGATGGTGAAACAAAAATTGGCCCATGTGTTATTGATTAATAATTGAATTACAAAATTAAAATAATACAATAATCTAAATTATAAAAATAAGAGTGGTAAGATTTTAAAAAATATGCCACTCTTTTGATTTACATAGAAAATACCTTGATTTAAAAATTAAATAATTGAAATGCTAAAAGTTTTACAGTTGAGTTTTAAAAATGGCGTAATATGTCGCAATGTGTATTAATTTAGTAAATGTTTAGATGGTAATTTCTCAAATCAAGTGCAACACTAAATAAAATAAATATGTTTCAATTAAATAGCTTATTGGAACTTAGAGATTTTCTTTTAATTAGAGAAATTACCATTATATTCATTAATTGTTTGTTTTTTAAACTTTACTACAAATGTTCTTTTATACTCTAGTAGTAATTATAGGAAGTTTAGGCAATTTTTTACAAAGTTATAAAAACCAAAAAATTCATGATAAATTAGATAAAAATTAGCGATTAACTTTTTAAGTAATTTAACTGGTGAAATTGAAATTATAAAAGCAGAGCAAGATTAATCATGGAAAATATAGACTTTCATATTTTAAAACACTCTTCTATCCCTTTTGATTAACCATGATTTAAGTGTAACCTTTAATAATGCTACACCTGAAAATTAAATGTACTAAAAGCGTTGACACAGGTGTGTTTTTATATTGAAATCAGTTTTACATTAAGTTAATATCCCATCTTTTGCAGTTGCACCTATAAATTTGGCGTAATATGTCGTAATTTCTAGTTTTTAAAGTATTTATTTAAGAACTTAG
>CAVHUN010000072.1:0-6519 GCA_963639175.1 uncultured Prevotella sp. | reverse complement strand
CATATTACGCCTTTTATTTTAAAATTCTGTAAAAAATAAAAAAAGATTCATATACTTAGTATATGATCTTCTAAAAATTAGATATTACGCCTATTTTGTCAATAGCCTAAGTGTAAAACTTCCGTGCTACACCTGAAAATTAAATGTACTAAAAGCGTTGACACAGGTGTGTTTTTATATTGAAATCAGTTTTACATTAAGTTAATATAAGAGCATGTTTAGCAAGCTAAATATTTAGATCAGGGGTTATTTATATATGAATAAAAAAAGGGCTTTGTTGTTAGTTTTGACTTCATGTTTTTTGATTTCATGTGATAATAACACTTCTAGTAGTATATCTAGTGGTGATATTAGTTCATCTAATCAATCAAGTGAAGTTAGTATTTCTAGTAGCTTAGATAATACGTCTAGTATATCTAGTGTTACTAAAAAAGAACTTAGTGTTGATAATATTTATAACGATTTATTAGCTTTAGCATCTACTAATAATTTTACAATTCAATATTCAGATTTATTAGCAGATATTTATACAGATGATTATGTATTATTAAATTCATCTTCTACTTATTATTTTAAGGCTAATACAATTTATAAAAGTGCTTCAAAAGGTGTTTATAAGGCAAATAAAAGTGGAGATAGTTATAAATTAGGTGGATTAGTAGAAGGGGTAGGAGAAGATGGATATCCTTCTAATACTCCTTTAGCTGATTTACACACTATTAATTATTTCACTTACATGTTAAAAGATAGTTTTGGTGCAAGTAAAGATCAATTAGTCTTATCTAGTAATGGTGATGAAATCACTCTTGAATATGATTATTCAAATAAGATGTTTTCTATTCTAGTAATGATGTTTAATAATAAGAGCAATGTCACTAGTGGATTAGTAAATCACATTTCAATTAAATATGATGAAGAAAATAATATGGTCTTTGATTTTACTTATAAAGTAGGTGAAAAAGAGACTAGACCGCAAGATTTCTCATATGGAGTTATTAAAAATGTTGGTACTAGCTTTGATGAAAGTGCATCTTTATTTTCAAAGAGTATTGAAAATAAATTAAATACTAAATCATTTGATTATTATTCAACATATTCAATTAGAAATGCTTATTTATCTACTTCTACTACTCAAGTATTAAAAATTGAAGGGGAAGATAGTTCTAATGTAATTGGTAAATATGAATTAGACTACAATCCAAATAAGATTAGAATATCTGATACTAAAACAAGTACATATATTAGAAGAACTGAATCAGGTGAAGCATATATTCAAGGTATTAATCCATTAAACCAAGTATTTGATCAAACTTATTATGCTCAAAGCTTCCAAACAATGAATTTTGGATATAAAAACTTCGACTTTGAAGGATTTAGATATGATGAAGATGAAAAAGCCTACATCTATTATGGAATAAATGGTGGAAAATCTATTGATTCAATTACTTTCTTAGGTTTTTCTTCTAGCACTATAGATTCTATTAAATTATATGTAGACAAAGAAACTAACTTAATCAATAAGATAGTCGCTAAATCAACAACTAGCTTAATAAATACTATTAGTGGATATAAAAATGCCTATTATGAATACACAATTGATATAGTTGATTATCGTACAATAGGCGAACCATCAAAATATGATGTTAATTCTTCTACTAGTAAGATTCAAACTGTCTTTAATAAATTAAATGATTATGAAAATACTTCATTTAAAACAGTCGCAAATGAATATTACAAAACTGATACAAAGATATTACAACCAGTATTAACTACTTACTATACTCAAGACTATGTTTATAAAGAAACAAAAACAGTTTCAAAAGATGGTAATACATATAGAACCACTACAACAGGAAATGGAATATATGCTATTAAAGATAATGAAGGCAATACAATAGGAGTTAAATTATTTAGAGTAGATAAAGATAAAAATGTCTCACCTAGATCTCAAATCTTATATGGAAAGACCTTAAAAGATTACTGGATTAATATAAATGTCTCACCTTTAGTTTATGACTTAAAAGACAATGTTATTACTCCTAGAGACGGTATGACTGCTGAAAAGTTAAAAAATTATTTACCAATATCTCACACAAGATTTGAAGCTCAAGAAGGCTCAATGGAAAATGGTGGAGATTATTCTGGTATGACATTCACTCTTAAAAAAGATGGTGATACTTTAACTGATGAAGTCAATACATTTAATTATGGATATGGAGTAGAACAAGCCTTTGGTGGAGAATTAAGTGGAGTTGGTCAAACTACATTTACTTACTCAAGTGAAGATAACCCAGTTAAGATTAGCGATGAAATTTCATCTAAATTAGAAAGCTTAGGAACATTTACTATTCCAACTAAATGGAGTCAATCTGAATCAAGTGACTTATATAACGCCTTACAAGCTTTCTATGAAGGTAAAAAGAATAGATATGGTCAAGATATTGATGTAGATAGAGATATCCCATTCTTATTTGATGATGATTTAGATGCTACTTGGAAACTAACTTTAGGAAAATCAGAAAAGAATCCATCATTAAATATTAACCATGAAGTAAATGACTTTATAAATGATGGGGATATAAATAACTACAATGCTAAATATAGTGCCTTATTAGATGCTAATGATGATTATGTATATACTTCTTCTGATCCAGATTCAGTATTTACAACACTTCATTATTATGTAAATGGAGATATTGTAATTAGTGTTACTTCTACTGCCTATGGTGGAATATATTTTTATCAAGCAATACCTCAATATTAATAATAAATACTTAGAAAGGAATTAAAATTATGAAAAAAGGAAAATTATTAACAGTCAGTTTATCTTTAATTATGTTGTTAGTTGGATGTGATACTAATACATCCTCTTCAACTAGTAGTACTACAAGTTCTTCTACACCTAGTTCAATAGCTACTTCTTCAAGTAGTTCATCAACTAGTAGTACACCTAGTTCAAGTGTAGAAAGTAGTGAACAATCTTCTTCAAGTGTTTCTACAGATTCTACTTCTATTTCTAGTGATACTACTTCTTCTATAGAATCAAGTGTACCAGTAAAAGATAAAGCAGTTATTTCAAGAGTAGTTAACTTAGTAAGTGAAGGCACATTAAATGTTAAAGAAGGTGATAAAGTAGATATTGATGCTACAATCACATTGACTTTTGAAACTGCTATAAGTGATGCTACTTATGAAATTGCAGTAAATAAAACAGTATCAGATATGATCTGGTCAGAAGATAAATTATCATGTTCATTTACATTATCAGCAACTAAAGATGAAGAATTAACAATAGGTGTAATTAAAAAGAACCAAACAAGTGAAACAGGTAAAGTAATTACATTTACTCAAGGTGAACACTATGTTATCTTTGGTATTACTTCTGGATGTCAATATCAAGCTGGATTAGATGACCAAATGAATGAAATTAATACTTATTTTGGAATTATTGCAGATGATGGATATATTATTTCTAAAGTTGAAATAACCCCTGATGATGATTATGGAACAAAATTAACAAGTAAAACTGGAAGATATGAAATTTATCAAGGATGTATATTAAAAGGTAATAATACACTTACTGTAACTGTTGAAAAACCAGAAAAACATAAAATCACATATACAGGAATTGACCATATTGACATGGATAAATCTAATTTACCATATGAATTTACAGGTTTAGATAAAGTTAAATTCTCAATTGTAGCAGCTGATGGATTTACAGTTACTGATGTTGAATTTGATCCTGATATTTATTTAGGATATAGTGTAGATTATTCTTCATTTGAAGTCACATTACCTAATAAAGATGTTACTGTTTCCATTACAACAGCTAAAAATGTAGCAATTGAATTAGAATCAAGTGAACATCTTTCTAATGTTGAATTCTTTGCAAATACTGGGGATGTTCAAAAAAATGAAGCTGGTAAAACAGTTATACCAATGGCAAATAAAATTACATCTTGGGCTCCTAGTAGCTATAATTACTTCTTCATGGTATGTAATGTAGAAGATGGTTTTAAAATTTACTCAATTGAAGGTGCAGATAGCTCAAGTTCAGTTACTTTCCAAAAATATTATTATGATACTGTAGATGGAAGAGTTGTTTATAAAATATATTTAAAGGCTGATACAAAATTGAAAGTTATTCTTGTCACTCAAAAAACAGTTAGCTTAGATTCAAGTGTTGATAGTGAAAAAGTATCACTTTTCTTTGATAATGATGTAAATACATTCTATCCAGGTGATTCAGTTGGATTTGACACAATATTAACTGATGATGCTAAAACAAAAGTAAGTAAAGTTTCTTATTGTTATACTGATGATAGTGGAACTCCTGTTGAAAAAGAAATTAAAGCAAATAGTTGGTATGATCATGCATATAATTTTACAATGCCTAATGGTGATGTAACAATTAAAGTTGCAGTTGTAGATGTTGTAAATGCAACAGTAAGTTATACTTCTAATGCTACTACTTTATTAAAATCAGTTACATTTACAGGAGCTTCAAGTAAAGCAAAATTAGATAGTACAACAACAACTTCTGATTCATTTGAAGTAGGTGAAACTGTCAATGTTGAAGTTAGGATAAATGATGATTCTACTAAAGAAATAAAATTAGTTATCGATGGAACTGGAGAAGAAATTGAACTTAAATCTACATATGTTTCAACTAAATTTAAAGCTACATTTGTTGTCCCAGAAGGTGGATGTAGTATCACAATTTCTGAAGTAGCAAAACCAGTAAGAACTATAACTGTTCCTAGTACAAGCACAATTGAATACTATAAGAGTGCAAATGAAACTAGCAAAGTAGATTCATTAGCTGCATTAGGGAATTTATACGATGGAGATGTGTTCTACATTGTGGTAAAAGATGAAGTAGCAGAAGGTAAATTCTTAGATGTAAGTGCTACATGTGGGGAAGAAATAGTAACTTTAACTACTACTACTACAATTGGGGATGAAATCGCTTATAAGGTAACTGTTAGTGGTGATATCAATATTTCTATTAAACAAGTAGATGGTGTAAAAATAACATTTATGTATGGTGGTGAGGAAATTGATGGTACCGATTATATTTGGGATTATTATACTGATGATTATGTAACTATCTCAAATGGTTATATTAAAAAGGATACTATCTTTGCAATAAATGCTTACGATGATGGAATAGAAGTTAGCAGTGTTACTATTGATGGTGAAGTAGTTAAAGGAACTTATTATAATGGCTATAAAGCTGGTTGGAAAGCTACTGGTGAAATAGTTGTTAACCTTGTAGATTGTGAATAATCTTATCTAACTTATTTAAATCCCTTAGTGTAATTAGCTAGGGGATTTTTGATTGATTAATAAAATTAAGTAAGCGTTTTCATTTAAAAATAATTACGAAAAAATTTTGAATTTGAAATAATAAAGAAGTAAAAAATATCAACTTAACTGTAATAGTGACATTAAATGTCGTTTCTATATTGTCTGACTTAGAAACAGCAGTTAATGCCATTTTTTATTTCTAGATTGTTATTTTATTATCGTTAGAATTTAAAAAGATAAACGCAAAAGAAAAATTATTAGAAAATCAAACAATAGTAAGTGAACAAATAAAAGATAGAACACTAACTAAATGCTAAATATTCGTTGGAATATTCCAAAAATTAAGAAAGTTCCAACGCAAAAAGCACAATATTAATCTATTTAAGTTTTAAAAGTTCTATTTATAAAATTAATGAATAGAAGACTATTACTTTTTTATTTAAAACATAATAAAATGAATTATTAACTATTAAAATAGTGTTATTTAATAAATTTTAATCATGCATCTTGAAAAATGAAAACAAATATAATTGTTAATTTATTGAATAAGCAGTAAATATTCGTTGGAACTTTCTTAAAATTATAGAAATTCCAATGAAACACTTGTATAATAAAATCATGGAAAATATAATTATTAGAGAAGAATATCTAAAAAAAATAAGACCATTTTATGATTCTAAGTATATTAAAGCGATAACTGGAGTAAGAAGATGTGGTAAATCTGAATTGCTTAGACAAATCATAAAAGAAATCTCATTAAAAGGCGTAGATTCAGACCATATTATATTCTTAGATTTAGAAGCTAAAAGTGGAGAAGGAATTACTACTAGAATTAAACTTGAACAAAAATTAGATTCATTAATTAAAGATAATGAGAAATATTATATTTTTATTGATGAAGTTCAACATATAAAAAAGTTTGAAGAAGCAATTGCATCTATTAGAGTTAGTTATAATTGTTCTTTATTTGTTACTGGCAGTAATTCGAAACTATTACATGGAAAATTACAAGATAGATTAACTGGAAGAGCTAAAGAATTTGAAGTGTTTCCATTTACATATCAAGAAACTTTAGATTATAAAAAAATCAATAATATAGAAATTAAAGAAGATGATTTTGAAGAATATTTAAAATATGGAGGTTTACCTCAAAGATTTGAAGAAGTTGACTTTGATGGAGTAAAAACTTATTTAAATGATTTATAT
>CAVHUN010000071.1:12666-17986 GCA_963639175.1 uncultured Prevotella sp. | reverse complement strand
TATTTCACTATCATAAAATGATGAAATTGATTTACATTGTTCAACTAAAATGCTCAAATCATTTGTGCATTTATCATCAAGAATTAGTGTCTTTGTTTTACCTTTATTTTTTTGTTTAGAGGCAACTAAAATATTTACATCTACTGTAGCAGACTCAAAAACTTTTGTTCCACCCAAATCAACTAACAATAAAGGATTTGTTTTCTCAGCAAGAAACTTTCTCAGTGGTTCACCATAACCAGCCCTCATCCATTTATTTGATGTAATAAAACTAAAAATACCATTTTCTTTTAATAAATTAGTTGCTTGTTCATAAAACAAACAATATATATCTCCCATTCTAGAAAAAGTTTTAAATCCTTGTGGTTCAAGTTCATTAGCTAACTTTCCTTCATTGTTTTGAAGCTGTATATATGGAGGATTTGCAATTACAATATCAAATCCTCCTTCATCGAAAACTTTATTAAATTCAAGTTTCCAAAGAAAAAATGGTTTAGTTCTTCTTTTGATCATTTCTTCTACTTCATAAAAAGCATGTTGTTCACCTTGATTAAAAAGTACATTTTTTATCAATTCGAGTTGATATCTTGAAATTTCTTCAAATACTCTTGTTTTTTCTCTTTCATCTGAAATAGAAAAATATTCTTCCTTCGCACGCTTTAGATTGTTAAGAATTGCATCAAAATCCATAACATTAAACAAATTAACTTGATAATATTGAGAAGTCTTAGTTTTTTTCTTAAATAATGACTTGTCCCATAGTTTTATTCCATGATATTCATCAATTAATGAATTTCCAACACGTAATTGAAATGATAAATTTGGTAATGGATTCGGACAAGAATTTTTTTCAACCTCTTGATCAACAATTAATGATAACCATAATCTTAATTTAGCAATTTCAATTGCATCATATTCTATATCAACTCCAAATAAAGAATTTTGTATTGCTTCTTTCTTTAATCCATATTTAGAATATTTAATACCTTCAAGTTCAGCTAAATTAATACGAAGTTTTAAAATTTCATTAAGCATGCCAACTAAAAATGCTCCTGAACCTACTGCTGGATCAACAATTCTTATATTTTTTAAGTACTCAAAAATCAGTTTTGCTTTTTCTTTTATTTCAATCTTATTTTCTAAAGAATTACCATATAAAATATAATTTTTAACATCTGTAAATTCTAAATTAAATTTTGTTGAAACATTATACGCCAAGGATTCTATACACATAAAGTGAACAATTTCACGAGGAGTATAATGAGCTCCATTATCATGTCTTTCTTCAGGGTCCAGCAACGACTCAAAGATTTTACCAAGCATTTCTGGATCAACCGCAATATCTTGTTCAGTCGGATCAGATTCATCAACTGTAAAATTATATTGACTTAATATATCTAAAAAACCAGTGTGTTTACTATTAAACCAAATATCATTTGGAATTGCAAAATTAGTCTCTTTCCATCTGTAATTTTCTATAGGAGAAAACAATCCACCATTTAAGAATGGAATTTTATCACCAAGATACAAATCATTTTCTCTCTTCTTGTTTAAGGCCTCATAAAATAAAGGTTCTAATACATCATTAAAATAATTATCACCAATATAATTGACAGTTGAATCATAAATATAGTTTTTATTACCTGTACCCCATTCATTTGTTGGTTTTACACCAAGCCAGCCTTTCTTTTGTATAAAATGTAAAAACACAATTTGTCCTAATGTTTTTTTTGTAAATGTAATAGCAAATTCTTTTACTTCATCATATTGAAGCCTTATTGCTTCGTCTTTAAATGCTCTACACTTCATTAAATATGTAGATAATTTTTCAAAACAATCACAATAATCATTATAAAAGTCTTTAGTAACTCTATTTATACTAAAAGCATCTTTTATTTGCTCATAAGTAGGCTTTTCAGCTGATTCAAATATTGGTTTTAATTGACCAACATAAGTTTTTGATGGTTCACCTTCACCAACTAAGAAAGAAAATCTTTTAGCTGGTTGAAACTCAACATCAATACCTTTTTCTGTAAGTGCGAAATCTATTGTTACAAGTGCTAATTTCCAATTTGATCTAATATTATCATAAAAAGCAACTAAAGCAGCATCATATCCCTGTAAACTACCATTTGATAGAAGTTTTGCTATATAGTTTCTTTGAGCTGTTCTTGCAGAACTATCGTTATGAACTTTAACAGAAAGAACCGCAATTTTCTTATTAATGTCAGTAAAATCAGCGATTATTTTTCCTTCTTCAATATATCCATTAAATTGTGAATACATTTCAAGTTTCCCATTAACAGCTCTAATATCTTTAAGGAAATCCCTAGAAAACAATATGAAGTTATGTTCATCATATTTTGCTTTTAATATATCTTCCATTTGCATATTATTATGCCTCCTTAATAAAATATTCAGATAAAATAACTATTTCTTTTTCATTTTTTAAATCTTGAACTTCGTATTGCTTTCTTCCTTTAAAATAAACATTAGGTATATTTTCGCTAAAACAATTTGCAATTGCATTTAAATCATTTTTGATTTTTAAACTATCTATTGCTTTTAAAATTTCTTTATAGATATAATTTGTTAAAACACCATCATCAATCAATTTTTGGACTTGAACAATTAAATCTTCATTTTCATATGTTAACTTACCATGTTTCAAAAACATTAAATATTGATTGATTTTCTTTAGATTTTTTGGTGTTCCTTTTGCCTTATATCCATTATCAAATGAATTTTGTACTTTTTCTTTAAATGCATTTATATTTAAATTTAAACAATCATAATAATTATTAGGAATGTTTATTTTTGTTGAATCAATATCTGCTTTTAGTAATTTCATAGCTTTTTCAAAGTCCATTAAGTCACTAGAAATGCCATCCGTATAGAAAAATTCTTTAATTGTACCTTTTTTTACAAATGTAACAAGTTTTGTATTTTCTGATGATTTTCTTGCAATTCTAAGTTTATTAGGTAGTGATTTTATTTCATCAAACAATAATGGATCATTTTTTTTAATATCATTAATTAGTTTTAAGTATTCCATTTTAACGGCATTTAAATTAAATTGTTCACCCTCATCAGTTAATTTAAAATTTTTCATCATTAAAATGTCAAAGAAAGCTTGTTGATCCACTTTTTCTTCATTAGTAAGATATTTAGAATCTTCACCAAGTAATGAATGAAACATTTGTATTTTAATTTTTATACTATCTTCAAGAGATAAATGTTGTCTTGTATTTGCAGCAGGAAAAAAATTAAAAACATATAAATCATTAAAATTAGAACCAACACGATTAATACGTCCTACACGTTGCATCACACGAGTTGGATTCCAAGGCAAATCATAATTAATAATTATGCTTGCTCTATGCAAATTAATACCTTCACTCATTGCATCAGTTGTTATCAAAATTGATTTTTCATTTAATGGTGCCTTAGATTTAGGATCAAAATTTCGTTTAATATATTCTTTAACTAAATCACTATCACTGCCACTAAATGATACAACTTGATTATTAAATTGGTCATTCATTCTTTTTTCAAGATATTTCACTGTATCTTTTGCTTCTGAAAATATAATTATACGAGTGTCTTTCTTCTTTATTTGTTTTAATAAATTAACTAACTCATCATATTTAGCATCATCGTGTTCAATATCAAATTGAGCCCATAGTTCTTTTAAATGGTCAAAAATTTCAATATCTAATTTTAAATCTTTATCGTAATCATCTGTCAAATCTTCTTTATTGATTTTTGTCAAATCTCTTTCTGAAATTAATTGTTCAAATTCAGAATTGTCAAGATCAATTAGATAATCAATATCAAAGTTATTATTTCTTGATAAATTACCAATAACAATTTTATCTTGATCATAAAGTTTCAAGAAATCATGATGACTTTTTGTCATTTTTTCAATAGTTTGATTGAATGCATAAATTGAACTTTCTAGTCTTTTAATTAATAATGCTTTTATGAATCCTTTTATATTCTCTTGTCCTGATTTTCTATCACCAACAACAATTTTTTGTCTCTCAGGTTTAACATATAACAATGGAGTATATCTTGCATAATGTAGCTGAGATAATAATTGAATAGTCTTATTAAATGCTAAATCCATTTGTTCACTATATGTGTAAGTTTCTCTCTCTGGATCGTGAAGAATTGGAAATTTTAAACCTTGCTTTTGTAAGTCGTCAGCATAATATTTCATTACTTCAGTTCTTGTTCTTCTAACCATTACCTGTTTTAAAACTTTATCTCTAATTTCACTCATAGCATTATCAAGCACTTGTGCATAATTATCTTCGTTTTTTGATGCATCAATTTCTGTCTTTAATCCTCTAAAAAAGCCATCCAAATCTGGATTTCCAGGAATAATCGAAGATTGTTTTAAATCTTGAAATAAAGAAATTAAATTTACAATATCGGTTATATAGTTATTTTGAGGAGTTGCTGTAATTAAAATTACACCTTTTCCATAACAAATTTGTTTTAAATAATTAAATTCTTTAGTTTCTGCATTCCTAAATCTATGTGCTTCATCGATAAATACATAATCATATTTACCTAAATCATCCCATTGTGCTACTTGATCAATAATACCAAGTGAAACAACTTTATCTCTTTGTGTATAATTAAAATCTTCTAAAACACTTTTCCAATATTCTTGAACAACTGGTGGTACAATAAATAAGCATCTTTTTTTTGCACCCAAATATTTGCCTAGCATTGCTGCAATATATGTTTTTCCAAGACCAACTACATCAGCAATAAAAACTCCACCATGTTTTTCTAGTATTTTTTTAGCTTGAATTACGGCATGTTCCTGATATTCTAATCTAATAAAATCATCTGGAAGTTCTATATCAACATGATTATCTCCAATTTCATCCTCAAAATATGAATATAATGTTTTTAAAAACATTTTATACGGAGTCACTGAAACATTCATCCATGTCTCTTTTTGTATTACTTCTTCAACAATATCAGTTACATCAATTGCATCGTTCCAAAGATTATTAAAAAATAGCAATGAATAATCTATTTCATTTCTATTCTTTAGTTCAACATTAAATTCAACATTTTTTTCTAAACCATTATAAGAAAAATTTGACGAGCCTGTAATTACATTTCCATATTGCAAAGCAGATATTTCAGCATTATTTCTAACAATATAAACCTTTGCATGAACATTTTTATCTGCACACATTTTTATTTTTATTTTTCCATTTTTTATCCATTCAATAAATGTGTTGATTCCATTTTCAATTTTTAATCAATCTTCTGAATTTTCAAATTCTTCTCTAAT
>CAVHUN010000071.1:2762-12611 GCA_963639175.1 uncultured Prevotella sp. | reverse complement strand
CATTTTGATCGAATAAAGTCAGTGTAATTGAATTAGAAGTTTCAGAATCTGTTCCCAATCCTACTAAAAATCTTATTTCTTTAACTTTTTCTAAATTTTCTTTTAGCAAATAAAATCCAGTAATTCTAAAATAACCTACTAAGCAATCAAAATATTCAGCATGAGATAAGATAGTTCTCATTCTATCTACCATTTTTATGCTGTCAGAATTTGTGAAAATATTTAAATCTGTTGTATTTGACATATTATTAAAACTCCACCTCAATATTATATTTTTCAAAATATGGTTGTAATTTTCTTCTTGCTTTAATAGTGGGAACATATTTACCTGTTTCCCATCTATTTATAGTTGCAAAAGAAACATCAAGAAGTTTTGCAAACTCCTCTTGAGTCATCAACATTTTAAGTCTTAATTTTTTGACTGCCTCTTTATAAGTCATAAATACTCCTCATCCACATTTTTTATTCTTGTAGAAATTATAACATTTTTCTTGCTTTTTATCTATATGGAGCTTGGATTTTTCTCAAAATTGTCTCAAAATTCAAATCGTGTTAAATCGTGTAAAATTTTAGCACCCTTGAGGTTAAATCGTGTAAAGTCAAAATAAAAAGCTGCCAATAGGACCTTCATATGAAGTCTACTAACAGCTTGTGAAACTAATAAAATTCAATTTTCAGAGCGAAATATAGCATTTAAAACGTAAATTCTGCTATTTATGCAACAAAAAAACCTGATAGCATTGTATCAGACCTATTCTACTATTATGGAGCAGGTGACGGGAATCGAACCCGCGTGATCAACTTGGAAGGCTGAAGTTCTACCATTGAACTACACCTGCAAAATATAAGCACACTAACGTACTTATATATAATTGCATAAAATCAGTTTAATTTCAAGAGATAAATTGAAATTATTTTAAGAACTTATCAAAAATTTCTTTTAATTCGTCTTTTCCTCTATATCCTAAAAAATCATATACTTGTTTTCCATTGTTAAATAAGAAAACACTAGGAATAGATGAAACGTTGAATTTATAGGCAATAGCTTGGAAATTATCTACATTGATTTTTAAAACATTGATAGAAGGATCATTTTCTACCATTTCTTCTAAGTTATGCCCTAACATTCTGCATGGATTGCACCAATCAGCATAAAAATCTACTACGACTGTTCCTTTGATTTCATTTTCAAAATCTTCTTCTTTTTCTAAATATTTAATCATATTAATAAACTCCTTATCGTTAAAAATTATATTTTATAGTTAATGATTTTACAAATTAAATGCATTATTTTATTAAGGCTAAGATTAGATACATAATTAAAATATGTAAAGGGTAATATAAATAAAAAGAAGTATTGAGAATCTTATTAGAATATCCTTTTTCACCATTGTAAAAGAAAATAGGGATTAAGGCTAATATTCCAAAAGATTCAATTGAATAAGATAAGACATTTTCTAAAGGGAATCTATTTAAATTTAACATGTTATAAACTAAATAAATTGAATAAGCAATAATTATTCCACCAATAGAAAAATAATTCTTCATAGATTGAATACCACTTAGTTTTAAATTATCTACTACATCTTTAGAAAAGTTTTGTACTTTTATTAAATAAACATCATAGTAACTATTTGCAAGTAAATCAGCTAAATAAAAGAATATAAATAAGAAACAATTTATAAATCCATTATCCATTCTAATAGGGAAAAAAGAAAAATCTGAAAGTATCATAATACTTATAGGAAATATAGAAAGTAAAGATAACCAACTTTTCTTATTTAATAAATAAACTGTTAATACACCTAAGGCTAAGCAAGTTAAGGAATTGCCAGTTTGTTTAGTTACAAAATATAAGACTACATCAAATATAATTCCTAAAGAAAATAACTTAAGAAAATATTTAAGAGGATTAGAAGATTTTAAAGCCCCTTGAGTAGATAAAAAACAAAATAAAGGTAAAGCAAGTCTACCAATAATTCTTAATGTTTCATAAATAGAAGAAGCAGAAGGAACAAAAAAGAAACCAATATGGTCAATTGTCATCAATATTATGGCTAATATTTTTAAAGTAAAATGATCTAGAAATTGATAATGTTTTCTTTCTTCCATATAAATTACATTGTTAAAATTGTAGCAACTACAGAAATTAAATTCAAAGAAGAATGGACTAAGATAGATTCAACAACACTGCCATGCTTTTTATAAGTGTAAGTTAAAATAGTTCCACCGATTACATAACTAGGGAAATTAATTATTTCATCAATTACTAAATAATACATTTCTTGTTTTGAATAATATACATATGTACCATTTTCAATAGTTTTAACTAACAAAGAAGACTTAGAAGCTAAAAGAGCATCGTAATTAAAATAGGCAATAACAGTAGAAAAAGAAAAATGAATTAAAGCAAAGACTAAAACAGTAACAATTATACCAAGAGTTTCATTTTTTCTTCTTATTGCTTCAAATAAACCTTGACGATAAGTTAATTCTTCAACTATTGGGGCAAAAATTACAACCATAATAACTGATAAAATAGGTTGACAAGCAATCATAGTATTTAAACCAGATTGATTTTGGTTAGCACTTGAAGAATATCCTATAGCTTTTTCTAGTAATACTCTTATTAATGCATAGGCGTAATTACATGCGAAATAAATTGCTAAGAACGTTATTAAAGTTATATATGTATTTTTGTCTTTGAACACTTTAATTTTTCTAATAAATCCTACTTTATCTAACATAATGAAAGTAGTTAAGATAATAATTAAAGTAATTAAATAAATTGTAAAATTAATCCAAGCTGAATAAGTAGGATAGATACTTCCAGTTGAATCAAATAGATTATCTTTTCCAATTGCACCTAAAAATGAATATTGAACTATATAACCAATAATTTTAAATCCTAACCAACCAATTAAGAATAAAATTATACAGCCTAGAGTTGAAAGTGAATAAGTAGGCTTATTTTTATTTACTAAATCTTCATCTTTTGAATTATATACGTACATAGCTTATCTCCAAATCTTCCTTATTAATGTAGCATATTTTTAATATCTATATTAAAAATTATTAAAAAATTGTCTATTCTTTACTAAACTAGCTAGTAAATTTAAAAAAGTTGTTAAAATTTCGATTTCATATTAGAATATAACTAGTAATATTTATTTATTTATAAATATTTTAAATCTTAAGTAGTTTGTATAGAAAGGAAGCATTTATATGGTATATCTTTCAGGATTAGAATCGATTTTGAAATATGTTTCGTGGGAATATTTTTTCTTGATTTTGCTACTAGGTGGAATTATTGGTGGCCTATTTGCTTTAATTAGAGGAATATATAGAACAACTTGCAAATACATTGTAGAAGGCATTTTAATAATTGTTTTAGTACTATGTATGCCTGGAATTGTAAATTGGCTATCAAGTATAGATTTTTCTAGCTTTTTTAATTTCTCATTTACTATAGATAATTCAACAATTAGTTTAACTAGTGTTGATCAAACTGTTGTAGATGTACTAGTCGCTAAAGGAATTAATTCGACTAGCGATCCTTCTTTATATTTTGCAACTATTAGCTTAGTGCATTCAGTATTAGGATTAGCAATGTACATTGTTGGAATGATACTAATTATGCTAATTACTCCTGTATTAACTTGGTTAGTCTATTTATTAACTTTCATGATCTTTATTTCTAAAGAAAGAAGAAAGAATAAAAAACACAGATTTATAGCCTCAATTGAAGGCTTTGTATGTGGAATAGTAATAGCTTGCTTATTTATTGCTCCATTTTCTAGCTTAGTAAATATTGCAAGTCAAGCCTCTAGTGAAATTAAAAATTCTTCTTCAGATCAAGTAAGTGATTCAGATTTTAATACTTTGATTGATTTTTTAAGTAAATATCAAGACTCAGCATTTTATACTTCTTTATCATTTGGCAGTAAAGATTCTTCAAAAGCCCTTGATACAAGAATTATGACTCAAGTTAGTGAAGTTACTATTAATGGTACAAAAACTAGTATTTATAATGAAATAGGAGAAATAATTAAAATCTTTTCTTCTTGTGGTGATTCTTTAAAAATTGACATTTCTGATCAAGGCAAAGTATCAATTAGTTTAGATGCTAATACTTTATTAAATCCTGATACCATCTCAAGCTTATTAGATAATTTATCAAGCTGGGAAACATTTATATATTTAGTACCTGCTTTAGCACAAATGGGAAATAACATCGACCAAATTGAAAAAATCGATTTAGATTTAAGTAAAATCTCTTGGGGTGATACAGTAAGCAACATTAACCAAATCTATTCTGCTTTATACAATACTGGATTAATTGATTTTTATGTAGTTCCTTTAGTAAAAGGTGATACTATGCCTAATTATTTTGTTATTGATATTTCTAAAAAGGATAATTATAAAGAAGCCATTAACAAAATCTTAGATAATGAAATAATTGCTAATAATTTACCTTATATCTTATATAACGCCTCTAAAAATGATCAATATAGTTATTTATCAAGTTCATTAGATACATATAAAAACATCAATTATAAAAATGTCTTTTCTAATTTAGTAGATTTCTTATTTTACACATGTAATACACTAAATGAAAAAGAATTGTATTTTGATAATGTTAATCAATTTACATCTAATTTACTTGAAAAAGTTAAAGATGAAAATAATGATGAAATTGTAAAAGCATTATTAGCTGGAGGAAAACTTACAATTACAAATTCAGACTCTTCAACTAGTGAAGTAGAATATGATGGATTATTATCAAATGAATTATTCTCAAATGATATTATTGATTTCCCTAAATTTTTCAAAAGTACACTTTCTTCAGTTGAAGGAGTAAGTAAATACTTAACTCAAGATGATTTATTAACAATAGGTGAACAAATTAAAGAAAATGGTTTAAAAACTGAAGTTAAAAATATTGTTAACATGTTATCTGATTTATTTAAGTTAGTTGATAACATTCAAGAAAAAGGCAGTATTGATTTTGGAGATGAAGAAACAAGAAATCAAATCTCAAATGTATTAATTAAATCTAAGAATTCTTCAATTGTATCTAAAATCCTCCCTAAAGTAATAAAAAGAATGTTATCTGAAAACGCTGAATCATTAGAAAAGAACTTATATGGATTAAAAGTCACTGACTTTGATTTTGAACCAGTAGATGATAAAGGTGAATCAATCTTTATTGATCAATGTAATGATTTAATTAATATTGCAAAATACGCTCAAGATTTATCAAAACAAATTGAAGGAAAAGAAGATACAGCATCTATGTTAAAAAGCATTGATACTGATACTTTAAGAAATTTATTAACTGGTGTACTTAACAATAAAATAATTAACCCAGCTATTAACATCACTGGTATAAAAGATGATTATGAACAAAATTACAATTTCAATAAGATAATTAAAGGAATTTTCAAACAAGATTCTTTAAAAGATATCGGCTTTATTGTAAATGATGATTTATCTTCAATTGAATGGTTAGGAGCTAATGGTGAAATTGAAAATATAATTAATATTATTCAATTTTGTAAAGATAATACAGAATTATTTGAAGATGATTTGACTTTAGATAGTGTTAACCCAGATCAAATTCAAGAAATGATTGAATTAATTAGCACTTCTAAATTATTAGGTGGATCAATTAATTCAATATTAACTAAGAAAGTCTCACCTATGTTAAAAGGTATAGGTGCTAGTATTAATTTCTATGCAGTTAAAGACTGGAAAGCTGAAGCAAGTAAATTTGCCGCTGTATTAAGAAAATTACAAGAATTACCTTCAACTGATTTTTCTCAAGTTGACTGGTTTAGCTTAGATGAAAATCAAATTAATTCATTATTAACCAATTTATATCAATTAGACTTATTTAAAGTTAGCCAAGGCGATTCAAGTTTATATGAAGATCAATTTGGTAATTTAGTCTATAAATTATTGTTAAATAACGATTCTATTTCAGATATTTTTGGCACTACAAGTTTATCAAAAGAAGACTTTTCTATAGTTGAAGATAAATTAACAGGTCAAGTAAAGACTGATTTTAGTTCTTGGACAGGAACTTTAGTTGAAACAGGTGAATATTCATACACTAATAAAAAAGGTGAAGTAGTAGTTGCTACAAATCAAATGATTGATTCAAATGGTGAAATCTATAAATTAAGCCATTTATTTGGACTCATGAAAGAATCTAATTTCTCTTCTAGCGAATTTGATTATAAAAAGGATTTAACAAAAGAGAACTTAAAAGAATTGTTAAAAACAATTACTTCATCTTCATGCATTCATAAAGTAGTTCCAAATGTTTTAAATTACTTCTTTGATAAAATGGGTGATTTAGAAATTAATTCAACTACAAAAATAAGTATGAGTTTATTTAATACTGAAATATTAAATGAATTATCTGAAGATGATTTAGGTAATGAAATTGATTATTTTGTCGATATTTATGGCATGGTACTTGATGATGTATTCTCAAGTTTAAAAGATGCCTTTAAAGAAGACTCTTCTAAATTAGAAATTGAACAAGATAATATTTCTAAAATTGAAAACTTATTAAATGATTTTGCTAAGATGAAAATGTCCACTACTTTAAAAGTAGGTGAAAGTATGAAATTCATCGATCAATTGATGTCTAATATTTTAAATATCTCTTCTATTGATCAATCTTTAACTGGCGCATCAAATAAAGAAGATGCCAAGATATTAATGCTTCCTTATATTAAACAAATCACTTCTTCAAGCAATTATAAGTGGGATTTTGATATAGATTCTAGCTTAACTAGTGAAGCTAGAATGCAAGCAGTATATGAAAATACTACAAGTCAAATCTTATCAATTACAAAGATTTTAAGATATGCAAGTCAAAATAAATTGAACTTAAATGGTATTAAAGGTGATATTGGTAGTGGAGAAGATTCAATTTCAGCTGATGCATTAAAACAAATGCTTACATATATTAACCAATCTAAGTTAATGCATTTTGGAATAGGTAATTTATTTAACAATGTATTTAAAACTATTAATTTTGATGCATATTTAAATACTGGAGAAGGTGGAAAGACTTTAACAATTGACACATATACTCATTTAGATTATTCTGAAAATAACATCAGTTATTGGCAACAAAACATCGATAACTTTATCTTGTTATATTCAAATATATCTTCTAAATCAGATGGTACTAATAGCTTAGATAAAATCTCTATTGGTAAAGGTGAAGGTCAAGTTTCTATTTATGATTTAATTAAGCCATTGAAAAACATGCCTTTATTTGATAATAAAAGAGAATATGTTGTCTATAACCTCTTAGATAAGATGTCTTCTTCTAATTCTTCATTTAGTCCTAGAAACTATATTAGACCAATTAGTAGTGATACAACATCTGCTACAGTTAGTGCTAAAGCCTTAAAAGTTAGAAACTTATTATTTAATGATAGTTATACTGATAGTCAATTAAAGACTCAATGTGATATTTTAGATAATATTATTGATATTTCTTCTTCAATGTCTACAGCTGATTTATCTGGTGGTGGAGATAGTAAAGATGCTACTAAGGCTCTAGCTAATAATATATTTAATTTAGTCTTATCTACATATGATTATGAAGAAAATGGAACTTATAAAGGTGAAAAAACTACTATTGGTTATTTTGCTAGTGAAATGATTTCAAATATCTTAGTTGAAAGATTAGCTGCAGTTGATGAAAATTCAAAAACATTCTTTGAAGAATTATTCTTTACTTCAGATTTATATGGAAGAGACTATAGATATTTAAATATCATAGAAGCTAATGGCTTAAAAGGCTTAATCTTATTATCTTCATTTGATAAGAAATATTTTGAAAGTTCAACTAATAAAGAAAATGATTATCCTGAATTTAAAGCAGCATTCTCCTTACTTGGTAGAAAATTAGGTTCCACATATGTTGGTTCAGATGATTATTATGGTAAGTTATCTGATAGTCAAATTGCATTATTAAAGGCATATGAAGCAGATACAACTTTAACTAAATACTATGCTAAAACAGATAAAACTAATAAATTAAATAACTCTAGATTAGCTATACAATTATTTAATACATATGCTTCAAAGATTGTGGTTTATGAAAGTTCTATGACACTTTCAAATGGAAGTACTTATACTAAAACATTCACTTTAAGTGATGTTGTAACAAGTGCAAATGTAGATTTTGAAGATAAGTCATTTGAAGAAGCAAGTGATGCAATTGTTGCTGCACTTAAAGCATTATCCTAAAAAATTAATTTAATATGTACGTTTTAAAAGAAAATGAATTAACTAGTTTAGTAGAAATTAAAAAGAGTAAGTTTTATACATTTATTTATAAAGTTAGTTCTAAAAATGAAGTAAAAGAAATATTATCTAAAATAAAGAATGAACATATTCAGGCTAGACATATTTTATATTGTTATTTATTAGAAGATAATTTAATGGAAGCTAGTGAAAATAAAGAACCAGTAAATTCCATGCATAAGGTCTTAGAAATTTTGACTAAAAAAGAAATTAAGAACGTATTATGTATTTGTGTAAGATATTATGGTGGAATTTTACTTGGTGCTTCTAATTTAGACAAAACATATACTAGTTGTATTTTTGACTTGCTTAATGAAAATAATATTTGTCTAGATATCAAATATTTTAAATATGAAATAGAAATGAAAACTAATTATTATAAAGTGGTTAGTGAAATGATATTAAAAAACAAAGGGACTATTGAATCTAAATTATTTAATGGTCCTAATTGCACTATTAAAGTTTCTATTCCTAACTTACCTAGTCAAATAAGTAAATACGCTAGCTATATAAAAGAAGTTTAACTTAAATAATGATATAATCAAATTGGAAATGAGGTAGTTATATGTCATTTGAAGATAAAGATTGTAAAAAAGAAGAATGTAGTCAATGTCCAATTCATGGAAAATGCTCTAAAGAATCAAAAATACAAAAATTAAAGATGCATCCATCTAGTACTTGTAAACATATTATTGGAATAGTTTCTGGAAAAGGTGGAGTTGGTAAATCTTTTGTTTCTAGTTATTTAGCATGTTTATTAGCAAAAAAAGGATATAAAGTAGGTATTTTAGATGCTGATATTACTGGACCAAGTATTCCATTTGCTTTTGGTATGAAATATAAAGCCTTAGGAAATGAAGAAGGATTAATTTGTCCAGGCTATTCTAAAAAATACAAAATCAGTGTTATGTCTTCAAATATGTTACTTGAAAATGATACTGATCCAATTATATATAGAGGTCCTTTAATTGGTGAAATGGTGCTTCAATTTTACAACAAAGTATATTGGGGTAATTTAGACTATTTATTAATAGATATGCCTCCAGGAACTGGAGATGTAGCTTTATCTATATTCCAACAAATTCCTCTTGATGGCATTATTAGTGTTACTTCAAGTCAGCAATTAGTATCTATGGTAGTTGAAAAAGCTGTTAAGATGGCTAAAATGATGAATATTCCTTTACTTGGATTAGTTTCAAATATGGCATATGTTACTTGTCCAGATTGTTCTAAAAAAATATATTTATATGGAAAAGACCATCTTGATGAATTAACTAAAAAATACAATATAAAACAAACTAGTTTAATCCCTCTTGATCAAGAAATTGCTTATAAAGTTGATCAAGGCTTAATTGAAGATTTAGATGTAAATTATTTAGATGATTTAGCTAACAACATTGTAAAGGAATTAAATTAATGGAAGAAGATATAACTGAATTGTTTTTATTAAAATTTAAACAATTAGAAGAAAAAATAATCGGATTAAGTAATTTAAAAAGCAATTATATTGGC
>CAVHUN010000071.1:0-2752 GCA_963639175.1 uncultured Prevotella sp. | reverse complement strand
TATATTGGCTTTTCACGTGCTTTAGAAGAATGTAAATATTCAAAAAAGATTCCTATATTAGAAAACAATCAAATTTACAATATTTTAAAAACAGCCTCTGATATTAGAAATATATTATCTCATCAAGCAAATGCATGTGTGCCTTCAACTAGTTTTTACAATAAATTTAAAACAATTGCTGATGAAATAATTAATCCATTAGAAGTTTATGATATTTGTACTAAAAAAGATAAGATTGTCTACGCTAATTTTTCTACTCCAATTTTAGATATTGTAGAAAAAATGGTAGATAATCATCTTTCTCATGTTCCTATTATTGAAAAAGGAAAAGTAAGTGCAGTATTTTCTCAAAATTCATTTTTCCAATATGTCTATGTCAATAAATCAATTAAAGTAGATAGCACTTATTTAATAAAAGATTATTTAAAACAAGGGGAATACATCCATATAAATGAAAGCTTTATTTTTGTAAGTAGAAATACGAAAGTTTCTTCTTTATTAAAATACATGAAAAAGAAGTCTCCAACTGATAAAAAGACAAGCGTTATATTTATTACTGAACATGGTAAAAAAGATGAGGAATTACTAGGATTAATTACTCAATTAGACTTATTAAAAGCTCCTTTATATAACTATTAATTTTTAGTAAATACTAAATAATAATTGTTATCTTTATTAAATTCAACAATAGATAAAATATATTCGTTTCTTTGTAAAGAAAAGTCAATTTGATTTTTTAAAATATCTAAAGTAATAATCTTCATATTTGTTTCAATATATATTTTCTGACTATTCTTTTCACTTATCAATTTATTTATACAATTAAAAGGATTTTCTTCACCAATAGATGAATTTTTTAAATGCATTTCAATATGTTCAAGATTTTCAAAATCTAAATTTGCTTTGTATAATTTTGTTTGATTGTTTGAATCTTTATTTTTATATATGTAAATCATGTAATCATTGTATCATTTTTAGTACTATTGATATAGTTTAATGTTAAATCAATTATAAAAAAATAAAGAAAAATATGCTATATTATTAATGTAAGTAGAAAGAAATTTAAGTATGGATAAGTGGATATTAGGGTTAATTGGACAATATGATGGCTATGGAATGGCATTGTTTATTTTAATCACGACAGTGTGTGCAGGATTATTATCATGTTTATTTGGTATTGAAAGAGAATTGATTGGTAAATCTGCTGGATTAAGAACTCATGTACTTGTTTCAGTTGGTTGTTCATTATTAATGACAATTTCTATTTACGCAATAAAAGCCACTGGAGTTGGTGTAGATTATGATTCAAGTAGAATTGCTGCTGGTGTTGTTTCTGGTATTGGCTTTTTATGCGCAGGAGCTATTATTAAAATAGGAGTTTCAGTTAAAGGATTAACTACTGCTGCTACTTTATGGATATGTTCTACAATTGGATTAGCCTGTGGAGCTGGATTTGTTTTAGAAGCAATTATTGGAGCTGCTGTTTCTTTCTTTTTCTTAATGGCATTATTAAAAGTTGAAAGATATTTAGATAATAAGTCACCTAGAGTTAAAATTATATCTACTTCAACTGATATTGAAATAACTAATATTATTCATCAACTTGCTGATTCTAATGGTATAAATATCAAAAAGATCGATACAGATGTTATTAAAGATGATAAAGAAAATGATGTATTAGATATTACTATATGGTTTGATTATCATACTCCAGTAAATAAATTAAAATCATTTGTGGACATAATTAAAACAAAAGAAGGAATTAATTATGTTCAATATTCTAAATTTCAAGATAAAAATTCTTAAAAATAATGAGTAGATTTATTGCAATATCTACTCTTTTAATTTAATATAATAGTTAGTTAGAACTAACTATGAAGAGAAATAAATTTATTAAACTGATATATATTATCATCGGCTGTATTAGCCTTGGACTAGGAGTATTAGGAGTTATATTACCTATATTACCTACAACACCATTTTTATTATTAACATCATTTTGTTTTGTAAGAGGCTCAGAAAAATTCAATAAATGGTTTTTATCAACTAAGTTATATAAAAATCATCTAGAAAATTTTGTTAAATATAGAGTTATGTCAATTCAAGGGGAATTGATATTATTAAGTCTTGTTTCACTGATGTTATTACTTACTATGTATTTTACTAAGAATTTAACAGTTTGTATTGTCTTAATGTGTTTAATTTGTATTAAGTATTCTTATTTTATCTTTAGAGTTAAACCAGTAAGTTATAAAGAATATAAAAAGATTAAAAACTCTAATAAAGGTAAAAAAGAAGAAGTTAAAGAAGAAATAAATTTAAATGAAATAATTGAAAATAAGGAATTAGAAGGGGAATAAATATGGAAAACACTACAATTTTAGTTATAACAAGCGCAGCTATTTGTGTTGTATGTTTATTTATAATATTTGTTAAATATTTATGCAGCAAACAAAAAAAAGGAAATTAAGTTTAATAATTTAAAAGTCATTAATTTTCAATTGATAAAGATAATATAAAAAGATAATCAGTTATAGTAAGAAAGAAAAGGTTATTTATAACTGGTTATCTTTTAATTTGTAAGTTTAAAATTAAATCTATAGTAGAATTTAATTGTTTATTTTTAAATTATAAAAAAGATGAATAATTTCCATCAAATTTTAATGGTGACCCAGGGGGGACTCGAACCTCCGGCCCACAGCTTAGAAGGCTGTTGCTCTATCCAACTGAGCTACTGGGCCACAACATACAC
>CAVHUN010000070.1:10867-27128 GCA_963639175.1 uncultured Prevotella sp. | reverse complement strand
CTCAAACAAAAGATATAACTTTCAAATGAGTAGAGGTCTAACATCACCTAGAAGAGTATATGTATATTTATGACATATATTATCTTTTGAAGATAAAGAAGTGTTATACTTCTTTAAAGCGAAACAAGTTTCGCTTTTGTTCTAATTTATAAAATTTATGTATTATCTATGTATTTTAATAAAGATATTTAATTAATTAGCTAAATAATATAAAATACTATAGAAGAAATGAGGAATAGATATGAAATACTCTAGAATTTTGGTGAAACTATCAGGTGAAGCCTTAAAAGATAACAAAGATGATCAAATTTTAGATAGTAAATTATTAAACGGAATTGCTGAATCTATTAAAGAATTAGCATCTAGAAATGTTGAAATTTGTATTGTTTGTGGTGCTGGTAATATTTGGAGAGGTAGATTAGCTGATTCAATTGGAATTGAACATGCTACTGCTGATTACATGGGAATGTTAGGTACAATAATTAATGCAATGGCAATTGGTAGTGCACTTGAAAAAGTCGGTGTTGCAAATAGAGTTATGTCTTCATTAGAAATTACAAGAGTTGCTGAACCATATATTCAAAAGAAAGCAATTAGACACCTTGAAAAAGGCAGAGTTGTTATCTTTGCTGGTGGTATTGGAAACCCATATTTTACTACAGATACAACTGCAGCCTTAAGAGCTAAAGAAATGCATTGTCAAGCTATCTTAATGGCAAAAAATGGTGTTGAAGGTGTTTATACAGGTGATCCTAGAGTTGATAAGAGTGCAACTTTAATAAAAGAAATAACTTATGATGAAGTACTTCAAAAGAATTTAAAAGTTATTGATTCTACTGCTATTTCACTACTTAGAGATTCAGATATTGTTACAAGAGTATTTGATATGGCAGATAAAGATAACTTTGTTAAAGTCATTGAAGATAAACCTATAGGAACTACAATTAAAGCTTAATAAGAAAGGAATTATATAGATTATGGAAGAAATTGTTAATCAAGTAGATCAAGCAATGTCAAAAGCAATTGCTAATTTAAAAGAAACATTAAAAACTATTCGTTCAGGAGTTGTTACACCTTCTGTTTTAGATAAGATTTACATCATGTATTATGATGAAAAGACACAATTAAAAGTTGTTGCTGGTATTACTGCACCTTTACCGACTCAATTAGTTGTTAAGCCTTATGATCCTACAACAGTAAAGGCAATTGTTGCTGCAATTGGTGAATCTGATTTAGGAATCAATCCAGTTGTAAACGGAACTAATATCATTTTAAATTTCCCATCTTTAACAACTGAAAGAAGAAAAGAATTCGTTAAACAAGCAAAATCTCATACAGATCAAGCTAAAGTTAGTATTAGAACTATACGTTCTGATTATATGAATAAAATTAAGAAAGACTCTTCTTTATCTAAAGATATGGTTTTTAACTTACAAGATGATATTCAAAAAGTTACCGATAAGTACAACAAAATGGTAGATGACATCTTTGCAAGTAAAGAAAAAGAATTAATGACATTATAATTTAATATGGAAAACGATTTTATATTAACTAAGAAATTAGAACATATAGCCTTTATTATGGATGGAAATGGTAGATGGGCTAAACAAAGACTTTTACCAAGATCATTAGGACATAAAGCTGGAGTAAAAAGAATCAAAGAAATAGTTGATGAGTGCTTTTTTAGTTACAATATTAAAGTCGTTTCTTTATATTGCTTTTCAAGTGAAAACTGGAATAGACCACAAAAGGAAATTGATTATCTTTTTAATTTATTAAGATTATTTTTCAAAGATAATATTGAAGAATTTAAACAAAAAGGCGTGAGAATATTAGTATCTGGAAATTTAGAAGATTCTAGAATTCCTTCTTCTTTAAAAGAAGTAATTCAAGATGCAATAGATTCAACTAGTAATCTCACCTCTTTTACGTTTAATGTTTTGTTTAATTATGGAGGAAAACAAGAAATTGTTAAAGCTACTAAACAAATAGTAGACTTAGTTAAACAAGATAAATTGGATATTGATTCAATAGATATAAATACATTTAGTAAATATTTATATAATGATTTACCAAGTGTAGATTTATTAATTAGAACAAGTGGTGAATATAGATTATCTAATTGCTTATTATACGAAATAGCATATGCAGAATTTATTTTTACACCTACTTATTGGCCTAGTTTTGATAAAGGCTGTTTAAAAGAATGTTTAAAAGAATATCAAAATAGAAATAGACGTTATGGAGGATTGAAAAATGAATAGACTTTCTTCTTCTAGCAAGCATTCAATGCTAACTAGAATCATTACTGCATTAATTTTAGTAGTGATTTGTGTACCTTGTTTATTTTTAGGTAGCTGGTATTTTTTTAGTTGTATTACTGTAGTTTGTATTTTATGTATTTACGAAATAGTCCATACATCTAATAGCTCATCTTTTAGTGTTATGTTATATATAATAAGTTTAGCTTTTGGATTATTGATGGAATTTTCAAACATCATATTTGATAAGTCAATCTCAAGTATTTTATTTAATTACAATGTTTTTGCCTTTTCTAATGTGTCTATTCCTTCTTTAATTGTTATTTTCTCATTCATGTTGTTATTTATGCTTTCATTAACTAATGAAAAGTATTCAATTTTAAATATTTGTTATGTGTTTTCTTTCTGTTTATATATTGGAATTAGCTGTCAATCTTTATTGTTTTTACGTTTCTTACCTAATTCAAATTATTTAAATCAATCAGGATTTGTTTATCAAGAATCAATCAATTCTTCTTTACTTATTTTATATGTTGTATTAGGTGTTATTTTTAACGATATTGGAGCTTATTTTGTTGGTGTTTTATTTGGAAAACATCAAATGGCAAAACGTTTATCTCCTCATAAAACATGGGAAGGATTTGCTGGTGGAGTTTGTATTTCTTTTGCAATTACTTTCACTTATTCATATTTATGCAGCTATTTTAATGCTCCTGTATTAAAAGGAATGTTTGATTTTGAGGGGATCAATTGGTTATATACTTTCTTTTTCTCTTTATTAATGCCATTAGCTAGCGTATTTGGTGATTTGTTATTTTCAGCCATCAAAAGACATTTTGGAATTAAAGACTTCTCAAATTTATTACCTGGACATGGTGGAGTCTTAGATAGAATGGATTCTATGTCATTTACCGGTTTCTTTGTTGCAGCTTTAATTTCTTGCATTTTAAATGGATGGTATTATTAATGGAAGATATAGTCTTACTTGGATGTAGTGGATCTATTGGTTTACAAACTATTGATGTTTGTTATAAACAAAATGATTTCCACATTGTAGGAGTATCTTTAAATAGTAAAATAGATGTTTTAGAAGAACAATTAAAATATCTTCCTTATTTAAAATGGGTAGCAATTGAATCAAAGGAAAGTTATTTAGCATTTAAAAACAAGCATCCTGAATATATATGTTTAAATTCTACTAATTGTTCTTTAGAATTATTAAAAGTTGCTAAATATACTAAAGTAGTTAATTCTATTGTTGGATTTAATGGACTTTTACCATCAATTTTAAGCTTACAATTAAATAAAATTCTTTGCTTAGCAAATAAAGAATCTTTAGTAATTGGTGGAGACTTAATAAAAGAAGAATTAAAAAAAGGTCATGGTAAATTATATCCAATTGATAGTGAACATGTAGCATTAGCTAAACTTTTAAAAAATGTTAATAGAGAAGAAATATCTAAAATGATTATCACAGCAAGTGGGGGATCATTAAGAGATTATCCATTAGATAAATTTAATCAAATAAGTGTAGAAGATGTATTAAATCATCCTACTTGGAATATGGGAAAAAGAATTACAATTGATTCTTCTACTATGGTAAATAAAGGATTTGAATTTATAGAAGCTAGTTATTTATTTGATTTTGATATTGAAAATATAGATGTATTAATTAATGATGAATCTTTAGTTCATTCAGCTTTATTATTTAAAGACCATTCATATTTATTTGAAGTAGGGCCTTCAGATATGAGAGTACCTATTTCTTATGCACTAAATGAAACTAGAAGAGTAAATATGGATTATAAAGAAGTGGACTTTAATAAAAAGTGTTCTATTAATTTTAGAAAGTTTGATTATGATAGATATCCTTTATTTTCTTTAGTCTTAGATACTTTTAAATTAAAAGGTACTGCCATGGCATTTTTTAATGGGGTAGATGAACAAGCTATTAAATATTTCTTAGAAAAGAAAATTAATTTTGTAGAATTGATAGATTTTATCAAATCTACTATAAAAAATGATATGATTTTAATTAGTGATCCTAGCATAGAAGATCTTATATATGTAGATAAAAAAGCTAGAGAGATTGTTGATAATAAATTGAAAGGAAAATAAACATGAATTTTTTACAAATAATATTAAATATTGTCATATTTTTAATATCTTTAAGCGTATTAGTTTGTCTACATGAAGCTGGTCATTTAACAGCCGCTAAGATTTTTAAGGTCTATTGTTATGAATTTTCTATTGGTATGGGACCTGCTATTTATCAAAAAAAGCCTAACAAAGCTAAAAATCAAGAAACTATATTTTCTATAAGATGCGCTCCTATTGGTGGATATGTAGCAATGGCTGGAGAAGATTTAGAAAATGTTGAAAATGTCGATAAGTCAATTGTAGTTCCAAAAGAAAGAACATTAGAAGCTAAAGCGAGATGGAAACAAGTAATTATTATGTTTGCTGGTGTTTTCATGAACTTTGTTATTGGTTATGTTTTGTTATTAATTTCTTATAGTTGTTGTACTCAAGCTAGCACTAAATTAGATTGGACTAAGATTCAAATTTCTTCTAATTCTATTCTAAGTGAAAAACAAGTTCCTTATACAGAAAATTTCAAATTAGAAACAAACGATGAAATATATTCAATTCAAATAGATTATTATCAAAAAGATAACGATAATAAATACACTACAGCTGAACCTATTTATTCAATTCCTAAAACTGAAGTAACTTCTTATCAATTAGAAAATTATGATTCTTCTACTCCAAAAGAAGAATACAATTATCAAATCAGTTATTTATTATCAAATAAATATTTTGTTAATGGAGAAGAAAAAACTTATAATCCTACTTCTTTAAAAGATTGTAGAGAAATTACATTTGGATTTAAAAAGAGTGGTGGAGATGGCACTATTTACTATACTAAAGTAATTTCAGATGCTAAAGATGATTACACTCAAGGTTATCAAATTATCGGTATTTCTCCTGCATATATGTATTTTAAATACAGTTTTGGAGAAGCATTTTCAAAAGCTTGGGCAAGATGGTGTTATTCTTGTTCAGCCTTATTTGTTAGCGTAGCTTCCTTATTTAATCCTGCTAGCTGGTCTCAAGTTGGTGGAATTATTTCTATATTTAAATTATCAAGCCAAGCTACAACAATTGGCTTTGGTACATATTTAAATTTCTGGGCCTTAATTAGTGTTAACTTAGCTGTTATGAACTTATTACCATTCCCAGCTTTAGATGGATGGCAAATATTAATCACAATTTGTGAAGGAATATATTTTACATTTAAAAAGTGGATTGTCTCTATAAAATATAAATCAAAGAAATTATCTAAAGAAGATTTAGAAAAATTAAAACAAGAAGATGAAAATAAATCTGTTAAAAAGATGACAAATTATAAGAAATTTAAAAATATAATGTCATATATTGGTATGGGATTATTAATTGTCTTAATGGTTGTTTTAATTATCAAAGATATTGTCGCTCCTGCTATTTAATAATTTGATGATGTGTATTAATAAGTACATGTCAAGTCTTTAAATTATATATATTTATTTGTAAAATCTAATCGTAATAAACAGTAATAAAATGGATGCTAAATTTGAAAGTTATTTAAAATTAATCAATTCCTCACCTTCTTTAATTGAAAAATTAAAAGAGGGGTTTTTTGGTAAATATTATTTAACTGATGCTAATAGTGTGTTTGTAGGTAATATTAAATTACCTAGACTTTTAGATTATCAAACATATGAAGAATTATTTTTAAAAGTAGATGAATTTGCTAAATTAGACACTGGTTTTATGTCTTCTTTAAAGTTTGAATATATTTATCAACCTAATAAAGCTGATTATGCTGCATTTATTGATAGTTATATTCAAAAATATAATTACCAAGCTTTAAAAAACTATAAGATTGACTTAATAAATAAAGAAATAATGTTTGAATATTCTTCTAATATTTCCGCTAATAGAATGTTAATTATTACTCAAAAATTAGTCGATATGTTAACTAAAGTAAACGCCTATTTAAAAGTTTGTGTTGGTTTAATTAATAATGGCGAAGATAATTCTAGTCAAATAGATTCTGATTTTGAAAAAGATTCTATTAACCAAATGAAAATCAATAAATTAAGACAAGAAGAATACGCTAAGCAATTAGAATTAGATAGAACCTATATTCCTTGTAAGATAAAAGATGCAATTACTTGTACATTAAAAAGAGTAGAAGTCTGTGGTAATATATTTGAATTAGATATAAAAGATGTAAAAAATAAAACTAAGAAATTAGCAGTTATTTCTTATGAAGATGGAAGTTATGGAGTAGTTTCTAATTTATTTGAAGGAAAAAAATACACTGCTGAATTTATCACTAGTTTAAAAGTAGGAGATAGAATTAAAGTTAAAGGTTCTCCTAAATATGATGAATATTCTAAACAAGTTGTAATTGGAATTGATTCAATTGAAAAAATCGATCCACTCCCAAAAAGAATGGATAATTATCAAGGAAGAAAAAGAATCGAATTACATTTACACACAAATATGTCCACAATGGATGGAATTCCTGAAATTAAAGATGTGGTAAATACTGCTATTAGTTGGGGATGGGAAGGAATTGGACTTACTGATCATGGTAATGTTCAAAATTATCCTGGCTTACAAGATACCTCTAAAGGCAAGATAAAACCTTTATATGGATGTGAATTGTACATGGTTGATACTGATGTTAAAATTGCTTTTAACCCTCAACCAATCCTATTAAATAATGCTGAATATGTCGTATTTGACTTAGAAACCACTGGTCTTTCTTCTAAATATGATAGAATTATTGAATTTGGCGCTACTAAAATAAAAGATGGTCAAACTATAGATAATATAGACTTTTTTATCAACCCTGATTTTAAATTGGCTAGTGTTACTACTAATTTAACTGGCATTACTGATGAGATGGTTCAACAAGGTTATCCAATTAAAAAAGCTTTACAAATTATATCTGAATTTGTAAAAGGATCAATATTAGTCGCTCATAATGCTGTATTTGACTATGGCTTTTTAAATGAAGCTTTAGCAAATAACAATATGCCTATTTTAACTAATCCAGTTATTGATACTTTACCTTTATCAAGAATTTTATTCCAAGATATTAAAGGACATACTTTAGGTGATGTTTGTAAAAGATTAGGCGTTACTTATTTAAAAGATGAAGCCCATAGAGCTGTTTATGATGCTCAAGTATTAAAAGAATGTTGGGATGGAATTGAGACTTGCTTAAATAATTTAAATCCTAAGATGTTGCATTCTGATTTAAATAATATAGTTTCATTTTACAATGATCCTAAAAAGCAAGAAGAGATTGTAAATAATCTAATTTTATCTAATGCTCACCCATATCATGTTGTGGCATATGCTAAAAATAAACAAGGATTAAAAGACTTATTTGAAATTATTTCTCAATCAAATATCAAATATATTAATAACGCTATTCCAAGAGTTCCTAAATTTTTACTTACAAAAATGAGAAAGAATTTATTACTTGGCTCAGCTTGTTTTAATGGTGAAGTATATCAAACTGCTATGACTAGATCTAAAAAAGAAGCTCAAAAAGTCATGGAATATTACGATTATATTGAAATTCAACCACTTACAAATTATTCATTTTTAGTTAATGATGGACAATTAGCTAGCTTTGAGCATGCTACAAGAATTGTTAAAGATATAGTAAGTATGGCCTTAGAAATAAATAAGATAGTAGTTGCTACTTCAGATTGTCATTATATTAATCCAGAAGACAAGATATTTAGAGATGTTTTCGTTTTTGCTAAAGGTTTAAAAGGCGCTAGACATCCATTAAATCCATTTAGAAGAGACAAGATGAAATATTATGATAATCCAGATCAATATTTAAGAACTACTCAAGAAATGCTAGATGAATTTAAATTCTTAGAAGATGAAGAATTAATAAAGAAAATAGTAATTGATAACACCCATGTTATTGCTAGTATGTTAGATGATAATATAAATCCAATTCACGATTATTTAGCGGCTCCAGTTATTGATAATTGCGATGTCATGTTAAAAGAATTGGTCTTTAAGACTGCTCATGAAATGTATGGAGATCCTCTTCCTAAAATTGTTGAAGATAGATTACAAGCTGAAATGAGTGGTATTTCTGCTAACCACTTTGAAGTTATTTATTGGATTGCTAGTAAACTTGTTAGACAAGCTAATAAAGATGGATATATTGTCGGCTCAAGAGGTTCAGTTGGTTCTTCTTTAGTTGCTACTATGGCTGGTATTACTGAAGTTAATTCTTTAGAGCCTCATTATCGTTGCCCATGTTGTAAATATTCTGAATGGATAGGAGTTTCTGAAAAGATAAGATCAGGTTTTGACTTAGAAGATAAAAATTGCCCTAAGTGTGGTACAAAGATGATTCACGATGGTCAAAATATTCCTTTTGCGACCTTTATAGGATTCCACGCAGAAAAGACTCCAGATATTGACTTAAATTTCCCACCAGATTATCAACCTCATGCTCATGAATTGACTAAGGTATTATTAACTGAAGAATCAGGTAACCACGTTTATAAAGCTGGGACAATTGAATGTGTAGCTGAAAAAAACGCCATCGGTTATGCAAAAGGTTATTATGAAAATTTACAAATGCATCCAGAGTTGCACGTTTCTGCTGAATCAATTTCTAAAGCTGAATTAGCTAGAGTTGCTAAAGGCTGTATTGGAATTAAAAGAACAACTGGTCAACACCCAGGTGGAATTATAGTTATTCCTAGAGGAATGGATGTCACTGATTTTACTCCTATTCAATATCCAGCTGATGATACTTCAAAAGCCTGGGAGACTTCTCATTTTGACTATAACCAAATGCACGATACAATTTTAAAATTGGATTTACTTGGTCATGTTGATCCTCAAGCTTTAAGAATGATGTCTCAAATTTCAGGTAAAAACATTTATGAAATTCCATTTAATGATGAAAAGGTCATGTCTTTATTTACTTCGCCTAAAGCGTTAAATTTAAAACACAATTATTTACAAGTAAAAGTAGGCACAATGGGTATGCCAGAATTTGGTACTAAATTTTCTATGGGCTTACTTGAAGAAACTAAACCTACTACCTTTGCTGATTTAGTTATTATTTCTGGTCTTTCTCATGGTACTAACGTTTATGCTGGCAACCAACAAATCTTAATTCAAAAAGGAATTACTGATTTAAGAGGAGTTATTGGATGTAGAGATGATATTATGGTTAACTTAAATAAATATTATGGATTACCAATTGAAGATACATTCCAAATTATGGAACTTGTTAGAAAAGGCAAGTTTAAAGCAACTAATGCAAAAATTCACGATAAATATGTTAAATATACAAAGATGATGCAAGATCATAATGTTCCTGATTACATCATTGATTCATGTAATAAGATTGAATATTTATTTCCTAAAGGACATGCTGTTGCTTATTGTATGATGGGTGTTAGAGTCGGTTGGTTTAAAGTTTATGATCCTTTAGCTTTTTATGCTACATATTTTACTGTTAGAGCTAAACAATATGATATTAAGACTATGGTAAAAGGTGAATATGCTATTTTAAATAAGTTAAATGAATTAGAAGAAAAGAAAAATAAAGAAAAAGAATTATCTGCTACAGATAAAGATTTAGTAGTTGTTTTACAAATGTCATTAGAAATGATTGATAGAGGATATAAGTTCTCAAATATTGATATTTATCGTTCTGATTCTACTAATTTTGTAATGGATAGGGAAAATAAAGCCTTAATTCCACCATTTACTAGTTTATCTGGGGTAGGAGAAGCCGCTGCTGAAACTGTAATTGAAGCAAGAAAGAATGGAAAATTCTCCTCAATAGAAGACTTTGAAAATAGAACAAAGATATCTGCTCAAAAAGTAAATGAAATGAAAGAAATGGGCGTATTTGAAGATTTACCTGAATCTAGCTTGATTTCTCTATTTTAATAGGAGGTATGTAGATGACTTGGATAATTATAAGTGTTGTAATTGCTAGTTTAATTATTATTGGATTATTAATATATTTAATAGGAAATGTTTATAAAGGCTTAATAAGTAGAAAACTAACTTATATTCATTCTTATAATGAATTATTGAAATATATGAAGCAATTATTTGAATTAATTCCTGGAATAATTAAAAATTGTGAATTAAATAAAGATGAATATAATTCAATAAAAGATATTTACGCTTCATATCAAGAAAATTTTAAAGGTATAATTCCTAGCCAGTGCTGTAATTTATATGAAATGTTAGTTGAATTAATAAATCAAATAAGCTTACAAAATAAAGGAAATACAACAATTGAATATGCAAAAGAGCATTTAAGAGTAACAAGCTTTTCTATTCCTTTATACAATTCAAACGTTAGAGAATTTAATAGATTTAAGCACCTTCCAATTAATAGGATAGTAAGTAAAATTCTTCATTTAGATGATGGTGAATTTTTTAGAAAAGATATTTTGCATTCAACTACGACTATTAATTTCAAAATGCCAAAATAGATATTAATAAATAATGTTTTTATAAAAATATTAAAAAAGTGTCAAAAGCTAATGAAATTTTGGCATTTTTTATTTACAATTATTTTAATTAAATATATATTTATATGTGTAATTTAATAGGTATTTTCAACTATTATGGAAAGGAAAAGGATTATGACTAAAAAAATTACAATCACTACAGTTATATCTTATGTCTTTTTAGCTATATCCCTTGGATTATTCTTTGCTGCAGGATTAGGTGTTACTGTTTCACAAAGTATATCTGTAGAATATGGCTTAAAATTAGGATCATATAGCTACTCTTGGCACTTTATGTCACTAATTTCTGGCAATTTGTTTACAACTAATAGAATTATTGCTATCACAGGATGGGCAGTTATTGGAGCTTTCTTTTTAGCAACAATCGGATTATTATGTGCTAAAAAAGGCTTCTCAAGAAGAATATTTGAAGCTGAATTTGTTCAAATGGTAGTATGTACACTAGTATCATTAGGTACATTATTCGTATTGAGATATTTTAATTTGGTTTCTAAGTTCAAGTCTTATAATGGTTCAATTCAAGGTATTTGGTATATCTTATGGATTGTATTCTTCTTATTATATGGATTAACTCAAATCATAAATTACATCTTTGTAATTACTAGAAAAGCTGAACTTCAAGAAGAAATTATTGAAGAAGTAATTGAAGATGAACCTAAGACTGAAGAAGTTAAAGAAGAAGAAAAACCTGAAGAAGAATCTGCTCCAGTAGAAGAAGAAAAAGAAGAAACACCTGTTGAAGAAGAAAAGGTCGAAGAAGAACCTGTTCAAGAAGAAGCTCCTGCTGAAGAAGAACCCACTCCAGTTGAAGAAGAAACTGAAGAAGTAGAAGAAGACGAAGCTGAAGAAGAAGCTAGCGAAGATGAAGTAGAATTACCTGAATTTGAAATCGATGCTAGTGCTCCTAAAGCAAAAAGAGTCAAAGTTACATTTGAAGAAAGATTAGCAAAAGCTGATCCTACATTAATTGAAAAATACCACGAAATTAGAGAAGAAATCATGTCTTATGGTATTAAATCTAGAGTTTCATCTAGTGGTGATACATTCAGATTACATACTGTTAAATACATGAAGATTGTTGTTGCTGGTAAGAAATTAAAACTCTACATGAAATTGAATCCTAGAGATTATGATTCAACAACAATTCCTCATTCAGATGCTTCTTCAAAAGCTTTATATGCTGAAATTCCTATGGTCTTTAAAGTTAATTCATCTTTATCAGTCAAACGTGCTAAAGGCTTAATTGCTGATATGATGGCTAAAGAGAATATTCAAAAGAAAGCTCCTAAAAAAGCTAAAGAAGACTAATTGAATTAAATCAATTGATTAAGAGTTAAGAAGTAAAATTCTTAGCTCTTTTTATTTTCTATAAAATTGACATAAAATATTTCTTAATGTAGTATAAGTGCTATAAATAGGAAATCTAAAATGAATAAGAAAATATTGTCATTACTATTATTACCTTTAGTATTAATTACTAGCTGTGGCCCTATTAGGCCTTCACTATCAGCTGGGCTTTATGTTGTAAAATCATTTGATAAAAATTTTGAACACATTGACATTACAAAATTAAAACTAATTGTTGAAGATATATCAAATGAGGGTGTCTTTTTAGATAAGTTAACTTATGATGATTATATTGGAAATATAAAAGGATATGAATTAGAAGACTTAGATGAACTTTCTAATCCAGAATATAGAGGTTATTTAGTAAGTTATAAATTTAAGGATGGTTATAGAACAACTAGTAAAACAAACGATAATTATGTTGATTATAGATTTGTTAGTACTCAAATATCTCAATTTCCACCTATATTTGGATATGAGGAACCGTATAATAAGCGATATTTATGTTATGAAATTTTACCTAGCTATGTTAAAGAAATGAAATTAAAAACTGGTTATAAAGTTAGAACATCATCTTATTGGCAAGAAAAAGATAAAAATAAAAAGACTAATATAACATTTGAAATAGATTTACTAAATTATATTTACGATGAAAATGACAAATATGCAGGCTGTACAGTTACTCAAACAAGCAAGGTTGTATTTGTGGAAAGCTAAATTATTATCTTAGCTTTTTAAAAAAGTCTTGTATTAGTTTTTTGCTATCTTCATTTTCTATATAGTGAATATTGATATTATTAGTAGCTGGATTAATTCCATAATGGCTAAAAGCACCTTTTTTAGGGTCTAGGCATGAAAAATATATGTCTTTAATATGTGAATTGATAATTGCGCCCAAACACATTAAACAAGGTTCTAAATTAATAAATATAGTACATGAGTCTAAATTTGTTGTATTTAATTCTTTTTGCGCTTGTTTAATTGCAATAATTTCTGCATGGTCAATTACATTAGTGTGTTTTACAATTAAATTATATGAAGAAGAGATTATTTTATTATCTTTTACAATTAATGCACCAACAGGCACTTCATTTTCTAAATATGCCTTCTTAGCTAATTGATAAGCTTTTGATAGATAATTTTCTACATCTTTACTAGTCATATTCTAATTATATAATAAAAAAGACCATCGCACATATTAACTAAACTTATGGCTGCTTTATTTCTAACCTGACCAGGTTCGTAAAATTAATATCGCGGTGGCTTTATAAGTATAACTTATTTTTCAAGTAAATGTAAAAGTTTTTTCAATTTTTATGTATAATTAATTTGATAAAGAAAATAATATGAATTTAATTACTAACATCGTATGGGCTATTATCTTAGGATTATTAATAATATGCACAGCTATTATGATTCATTTTGAAAATAGATATTTTTCAAAAAGAGCTGTCATTTGTTATTTTTTAGTCGATGGTAAAAATAAAAAAATTAAGTTCTATAAAAAAATAGGCAGTGAAGTTCATATTAAAACATTAAAGATTCCTCAAAAATATGAAGATTATGAACCGGTATACATAAAATGTAAAAGTGATATGCAGGCTGATTTAGATCATTTTAGTTTACCTAATGAAGATGTTGAAATCTATTTTGAAAAAGTTGAAAAGACAAATAGTTTATTAAATAACAACACTTACACATTAAAAGTACCAGATTCAGTTAAAAAGATAATTGAACAACAAGTAAAAGAAGTTTTGTTAATTTCTATTGAAGATATTCAAAAATATATTCAAACTTCAAATTCTAATCCTTCTAGTTATCCTATTTACAATTCATATTTGGTTAGAAATCAAGATAAAGATGAATCTAATTTGATATTAAAAATAGGCGATGTAATTTATGGAATTGTCTATTATAATGATGTCACCTTAAAAATGTATTTAAGATTGAATAATTTTTATGTCAATTCTAAATTAGATGAATATCATTCTTTAACTTTGAATTTTGATAATATTTATTCTATAGTTATCAATACAGATTTTAAAAAGGTAGAAGATGTTTTTAATTTAATTGAACAGTCTTATTTATATTCTTTATTAACATATTATAAAAAAGACGATGAAAATTATTTTTTGAATATAAATAATGAAGAATTAGAAAAGAATAATTCATTAATATTATCTATTGACTACAGACTTGCTAAACAATTAGATCCTTTATTTGATGTAGCTTATCAAGACTCTATAAAATATTTAGATAAGTTAAATAAAATTGAACAGTTGAATAAAGAATATAATAAACAAGCTTATTCATATAAAAAAGAAGTAATTGATAATTTAGATAAAATTGATCAAGGCCATACTCAAGATAAATTTAATCCATATTATGAATACACTTATGTAAAAGAATTAGGAACAACATTAGAAGAATTAAATGATGAAATTGATGATATAAAACAAATAGTTCCTTCTAATTTGAAATTAGAAAATATCTTGGATTATTTAAATTCTAAAAACGATATGTTCTCATTAAAAGTAGATAAGAATGAAAAGCTATATTCTTCACCAGTGATTTTAAATTACATAGATAAACCATTTTTATTAATAAATTACTCTAATCAAAATAAATATCTCAGATTTAACTGCGTTATTAATAAAGAATACATCAATACATTATCAAATAAACATTCATTTATTTATAAGACTGCTAAGAATAAATATGAGAATTGGTACACAATCATTTTAGATTCTTCTTTTAATTCTTACGATGAGATTTATAAAATTATTTTAGATATATATAATTTCAATAGAATTCAAAATCAAGAGGAAATTTAATTGTGGAACTAGCATTAAAACCTAAAAAGAAAAAGCGTATTTTTGAATTGGATTATATAAGAGGTATATGTGTATGGTTGATGTTTTTTGACCATTTCATGTTTGATATAGGTTATGTGATGCCTAATTTATCTATTTTTAGTAATTATTCAAATTCTTGCATTAATGGATTTGTAGATTTTTGCAGATGGTATTGGAATTCAACTATTAGAAACGATGTTAGATTAGTAGTTCTTATGTGCTTTTTTTGCATTTGTGGAATATCAACTAATTTTTCTAAAAGTAATATTAAAAGGGGATTGCAATTAATATTTATTGGATTATTGATTTCTGAAATTAGTATTTTAATCACTTATTTAGGATATAATGTTGAATTTTTTAAACAATTTAAAATTGGAAATATTGCGGTTATTTTCTCTATATTTTTAATATATGGAATATCTTTATTTGCTTATGGAATGTTTAAAAAAATGTTTAACATGTGTTTTAAAAATACGGATGGATTTAAATATGTAAGTTTATTTCTAGGTATTATTTTTATTGTGATTCCCTTTATTTATAATCCAAATATATTAAATCCAAATGCATATGAAAATATGACATATTATAAAGATGAATTATTCTTTAAAATGTTTATTGGATTATCTTGCCCATTTGGTCAATTAGACTATTGGCCTTTATTTCCTTATATTGGTTTAATATTTTTAGGTGGAAGTATAGGTGAAGCTTTTTATAAAAATAGGGAATCATTAATTGTAAAAAAAGATAACAAGTTTACTAAAAAGATAGCTAGACCAGTTTTATTTACTGGTAGACACGCTTTTATATTTTATATAATTCAACAAATTCCTATCTTTATTATTACTTTTTTAATATTTGCTATTGTAGTATATTTATAAATATGGAAACTAAGACTAGCATATATTCTTTATTTAAACAATCTTGTATAAAAAATCCTTCTAGTAATTGTTTGTATTATATGGGGAGATATTTTACTAGAAAAGAAACTTTAGAATATATTAATAAATTAGCTTATTCATTAAATAATTTAATTGCTTGTCAAGATGAGAAAGTTACTATTTGTCTTCCAAATATTCCTCAAGCTGTGTTCTTTTTATATGGAATTAATCAACTTGGATTAGTAAGCAATATTATTCATCCTTTATCTAGATGTGACGAAATAAAAAATTACATGGAAAAAGTGAATTCTAAGATATTA
>CAVHUN010000070.1:0-10857 GCA_963639175.1 uncultured Prevotella sp. | reverse complement strand
GTATTGCAACATATTCTTCTTTATTTTTTAAAATTGGTTACAAGATAAAATTTAAAGATAAACTGGATGATTTTTCGTCTAATTGTATTTTTTATGAAGATTTAATTACAAAAAACAAGATAGAAACATATGATGATTCTTATTTAGAAGATAGAATTTTACTTCATTCAGGTGGGACTAGTGGAGTTAGTAAGACAATTAGATTATCTAATTATTCACTTAATAATTTAGCCTATCAAGCTGATTATATTTTAAAAGGAATAGATTTAAATAATAAGCACATGCTAGCTGTATTACCTATGTTTCATGGGTTTGGTTTAATAATGGGAATTCATATCATTTTAGTAAATGGAGGTTGTTCTACTTTAATGGTGAAATTTCATTCTAAAGATGTAGTTAATTTAATTAAAAAAGGTAAGATTAATTTTATAATTGGTGTTCCAATTTTATATGAAGCATTGTTAAAAAATAAAGATTTTAATGGTAAAAAGCTAACTAAAATAGAAGCTTGTTTTATTGGTGGGGATAATGTTACAAAAAGCTTATTAGAAAGATTCAATTCAAGATTAGAAGAAAATGGATCTAAAGGAAAATTATTTCAAGGGTATGGACTTACTGAATTTGGAACAGTTACTAATGTTAATACCTTTCAATTTAATAAGATTGATTCAGTTGGTAAACCAATTTTAGGAATAAAAGAAAAAATAATTGATATTGAAACTAAAAAAGAATTACCATCTAACAAAGAAGGCGAAATATATATAAGTGGAAATACTATGATGAATGGTTATATAGATGAAGATGGTTTTATAATTGATGAAAATGGGATTAAATGGGTAAATACTGGGGATTTTGGCTATATAGATGAAGATGGTTATTTGTATTTTAAGCAGAGAATTAAAAGAATTGTTAAAGTAAATGGGGTTAATGTTTTCCCTTATGAAGTTGAAAATGCTGTTAGTGAAATTGAAGGGGTTTATCAAGTAGCTTGTTTAGATAAACCAAGTGAAAAAAGAGGAAGCATCTTAGATGTTTATATTGTAAAAAATAGGGATTATACTAAACAAATTAGTTCAGAACAAGTAAAAGAATATATTAAAAATAAATGTGGAGTTTATTCAATTCCAGATAAAGTTATTTTTATTAATAAGATGCCTAAAACTAATGTTGGCAAAATAGATTATAAAAAATTAAAAGACTTAAACTCTTAATGATCTAAGTCCAAAGTGAAATATTATTTTTACAATTCCAATTCCTAATCCAATTGCTAATATTGTCATTCCAAATGGAAAAAGTGAATTAGTTAAAGTGGCGTATAACATGCCGCTAATTTCAAACATTATTACACAAACTCCAAAACAGTGGCTTGCTGATTGATTGTTAGCTTTTTGTCCTAATTCAACAAATAGACAAATTAAGGCAATTATAACTGATACAAATGGAATAAATAACAACGCTTGTAATAAAATTTCGGGAATAGAAGAATAATAAGAAAAATAATTAAATAAACAAGAATAATAACTAGTAACACTAATAGAGCATTCATCAATTGGTTTTACAGGAACACAAATTGGAAATAGTCCACTAAAAAGGAATAGTATCAATATAAAAATATAGATGATTCTTTCATATTTTCCTAATTTAGTCATTATTTATCCCTCTTTTATAGTGTGTGCTTTTTTCCCATTTGCTTAATATTGTGGTCAAAGTTTGACTTTACAATATATGATACAATTTTAAATTTGGATTGTGAAATATTATTTATTCCACTTTTAAACCACTTTGTGATTTCTCCTGAAATATAATATGTGTAGAATTCTGCAAGTTCAGAAATATCTTCTTCACTTAATTCAACATTGATAGCCTTAGCTCTATAATAAATGGCTTTTGATACCATTTCATTTACTATTGAAGACATATAAGTAGAGACTACATCTTGATTGACATTTGAAATGGTGTTTAATAACATTTCCTTATTTTGAGTGGCGTAAGTAAACATTATTTGAATAATTAAAGAGAAGTCTTTTGAAAAATCAAAATCTTCAATTAATTTATAGACATCATGTTTATACATAAATAAGGCTAAATCATATATATCTTGGAAATGATAGTAGAATGTTTGTCTATTGATTCCAACAATATCTGTTATTTCTTTGATTGTTATTTTGTATAAAGGCTTATTTTGAAGCAATTGTTTAATTGCGTCAGCTAGTCTTAATTTGATATCATCACCCATAATTAATCTCCTTTTAAATTATACCATATAATTAAATGTCTTTAAATTTATGAAATGTTACTTGGTTTTTAAATGAAATTTATAACTATTTATTTAAAATAAATTAAGAAAATAATAACTATGTTATTAAAATAAAAATTATTTCCTATGAAAAGGCTTTTATTAAGGGGTTTTATTAATTTGTTAGCTAAATAAGTAATTTTCTATTAATTTATATGACAACTGGGGTAATTTGTCTTATTGAATTTTATCTTTTTGTGGTAATATTACTATGCGGAATTTGTATTAAATCCGTAGAAAACATTAAAAAAGAATATATGAAGAAAAAACTTTTAACAGCTTATTGTGGTGTTGTATTACTCTTATGTGCCTCAAGTGGAATCCTTGCTGGATTAATTAATAGCAATGGTGGGGGAACTAGTTCAGTAGTAGACACTGATGATGAAAGCGTATTGAATAAATATATCGAAGTACCATCTCAAAATGTAGGTGAATATGTTGAACAAGATGCAGCTAATTCTTACAAAAATGTTTTGTATGCAACAAATACTGTATTTGTTAAGCAAAGTAAATATATTACATCCACTGCTTCTAACTTAGTCGCAGCTGATGTTGCCGGTATTCCATATAACCAAAGTGTTTCAAGTAGAAGAATTATTAACGAAGATGATACTTTCTTCCAAACAAACACAATTTCTACATTTGTTAAGAAAAGTGAACAACGTTACACAAATAAAAATTCATATTTAGTTAGACAAGGTTCTAATCCTACTTTAGAAGGTGCAGATTATTCTTCTAGTCAAATTGAAGCTTTATCTAAAAAAGACTATTTTGCTAGATACGGTCATACAAATAGAGATATTTTTAACTACGCAATTAATGATACAAGCTTTTTAAGTGGTAAATATGATGGTAAAAAAGAAGATGGTCTTTATTATTTTTCATATGAATTACAACCAGAAATTGCTACTGCTGCTTATGTAAGAGAAGTTAAATACATGGGTGGTTCTACTAACTATCCTGTTTTCTCAAAAGTTTGTTTAACAATTGGAATTGATGAAAATTATAGAGTAAGTAAAACAACTACTACTGAAGTTTATTCAATGCCTATTATGGGTGGACTAACTTGCTCAGGCACTTCTGAAGAAACTTTCACTTATTCTTCTTCTACTATTAGCTTTGCTGAATATGATGAATTCAAGCCTTATTTTGGTAAAGAAACTGGTGAAATTGAAAAAGAATGGTCTGCTATGGACTATTTAAGTCAACTTGGTTCAGATATGGAATCTACCACTAAATTACAATTAAAGGGTGATGTCAAAGTTGATGAAGAAGCTTTACAATTAAAGCTCAAATTAGATCTTCAAAACAATGCTTATTATGTTGATATAAACGATATGTTAGATATCATTTATATGCAAAATAACGCTTATGTTTTAACTGATAATTCTAAATATTTAGTTTCTAAAGATGAAATTAATGATGTGATTAGCGTTATTGGTAACAATCAAGATATATTTGATACTTCTAAATTAACTGATTTATTAACAAATCCATTTGTTTCAAAAATTATCAATGGCATGTCAGTTAGTAAAGTTGAAAATTATGTGGATATTAACATTCCATTTACTGATGATTCAAAAATAGTTTTACATTTATATCAAACAAAAGATGAATCTAATAATACACATGTAACTTTAAAAGGCGTAGAAGGTAATTTAGAATATGAAGGATATTCTGCTTCTATTAATTTTGATGTTGTAGATGAAGATTTAGCATTTAAACAAATTCCTGAAGACGCAACTCAAATTCAAAATATCTCTAAGATTGCTTCTCAAATTAAAGATATTTCTAATAAAAAAGCCTTCTATGGTCAAATTAACTATAACGATATAGTTACAATTAGTGATAAACAATTACCAGTTGATGTAAATGGTAGTTATTATGTTGATTTAAAAGATGAAAATAATCCATTATATAAATTTGAATTAATTGCAAGTATAAATTCTGAAAACATCAATATTGTTGTAGATGGCAATAAAGAAACATTCTACATTACTATTAACGACAAGATTCATTTTGTTACTTCTTATGATTATTTAGTAAGTTTATTTAACATTTCTTCAGCTTCAATAAGTTTACCAAAGATTCAAATTAATCAATTATTCACTCAATTAGTAAATGTAATTGATAATTTAACTTTCTATCAAGATAGTTTTGAATTTAACCTAGATTCATTAAAAATTGACTCAGTTAATGGAAAAATTAAATTTTCCTATGGTCAAGATTTAACGGTAAGTTATGAAGATAAAGTATCTATCAGCTTATTACCATTTGATGGAAATTTAACAAAAGTTGAATATGAAGACGCTACAAATTTAAAAGATATTGTTAATTTTGCAAAGGCCTATACTAAAGGAAATTATCAAGTTAATATTTCTAATCTTGAATATAACGGTTTATTAGTAAGTGGGGATGTTCAAGTAGGATTAGATACTTCTGATTTAGTAAATAGCACCGCTTTTGGTAATGTTTCTATCACATATAAAGATATTAAAGCTGATGTTGAATTCTATTATGTTGGTAAGAAATTATATGTAAAGTTAAATGATTCTGTTAAATTAGTAGTTTCTTATACTGATTTTGAAGAATTATTAGCTGAATTTATTCCTAGTGATAAATTACCAAAGATTGAATTGCCTCAATTAAATGTCTTAGATATTATTAATAGTGTTGACGCTTCAAGTAAGAATATCTCTATTGATTTATCAAGTATAATTTCTTCTTTATCATATAAAGGCGTTATTGATTTAGAAAATAAAGAAGTATATGTTGAAGATGAATTAACATCTAAGAAGAACATTTCTATAAAGGCAGTTGATCAAATTAGTTCAATAGTTGCTCCTTTAAATGAATATGTAAATGCTAGACCAGTTATTGATAGTGTAATTAGCTTATATAAGAAAGTGATTAGCCAAGACTTCTCATTCAGCTTTGAAAGTGGAATTACATATGAAAATAACACATACAATGTAAGTGGAATTGCTTCATATAAGAAATTAGAAAGTGGATATGAATTAGTATTATCAATTTCATCTCCTATCTCTTTCAAATTAACTTATAAAGATTCTATTTTCTATATTGATGTTGAATCTAGCCATATTAAAGCAAGTAAAGCTTCACTAGTTAACATCTTAAAGCAAGTTCAACAAGTCTATAACTTAGATGGTGAATTATTTGAAACTATCTATAAGGTTATTGATTCAGGTTTAGATACATACTTATCTAAATTAGATGATATGTCATCTTTAGATGCTTCTTCAATTAGCCTTGCATTAAATATCAACGAATTAATTAAATCCATCTCTTATACAAATAATAAGACAAGTGTGAGTGTTGATTTATCAAAGATTGAATCTAGCTTAGGTACAATTAGTTTAGTAGTTAATGAAAATAGCAAAGTTGAATCTATAAGCTTAGAAAGTGTAAATACTTCCTTAGTCAATTTAACTAATACAAGAATTTATGGAATTGGAGATAGTATCAATGCTTCTATAAATAGTGAAGTAGAATATTTAGACTTAACATGCTTAGAAAGCTTTGACAAATTAGATGAAATCAAAGATTTAATTAATAACAAAGTCTATTCAATTAACTTAGATGAAGTAAGTATTAATGGAATTACTATTAATGGAGTAGTTGAATACTTAGATATTTCTAAATTAGATTTATCTGTATTTAAAAACGAAACCATCAATATTGAAGATTTAATTAAGTTAATTAGTTTAGAAGCCAAATTAACAATTAAATATGATGCTAACCAAGAAGCCTTACAATTACAAATCAATGTAAATAGTGGAAATATCCAAGTTAAATTATTAAATAGTGAAACTGGATTAACAATTGGTGGAACATATTCACAATTAGTAACAATCTTAGATTCTATTAAGAATAATTTAGGCACAACATTATCTACATATATTAAAGATTTAGATTTATCTAAATTAGAATTACCTGTCACTATTGCAAATAGCTTAGCAAAACAAATAAGTGTAGATGATATCTTAGATATAATTAGAAAATACAGTATTAATTCTATAGTTAAATCCTTAGCTTATGATAAAGAAGCAGGTTTACACTTAGAATTAGACTTAGAACAATTTAACATTGAAAATGTCGATGTAGTTACATTAAATTACAAAGACTCCACTTTAAAAGTAAATGTTAAAAACTTAGTAAGTTTAACATTAACTAGTACTGCTAAAGTTGAAGATTTTGATAATTCTGCATATGGTCTTGAAACTACTTGTAGCTTTACTGATTTAAATAACTTAGTTAATAATGTTAATGCTTTATTAAATACAAGAACATTTAATGGTACTTTGAATCTTACTAATATTAATATAAATATTAATTTGGCTAAGATGTTAGAAAAATTCGGTTTAAATATTGACCAAGTTAAAGATGAAACTACTTCATTAAATGCTAACTTAGCTATTAACTTCCAAGTTGATATGTCTAATAAGTTCGATTTCTACTTAGATATTGGATTTAATATCAATAATGCAAAAACATTAGAACAAGGTGGTTATATTAATCTTAAAGCTGATCACTTAATTGTTTCAAAAGTTGGTGAAAATATTTATTTTAAACTATCTAATATTACAAGTATGTTAACTTATAATGAATGGCTAGAAGTAATTAAATATTTCTCAACAGAATTAGGCTCAGATTTAGATATTAATTATTCAAAAGCTACAGAAATTATAGATAATTTATCTTTAGGTTTTGATAACTTTATGACATATATTAATGAAGAATCTACTTCTTCAAATGAAAATTCAAGTTCATTCAATTTCTTAGAATACTTTGATGTAAATTCAATTCTTAATAGTATTGCCTTTACTAGATTAGATGAAGAAAATGGCGAATTCTATGTTAACTTACCATTAAGTAAATTGGCTACTAAGTTAAATATTGACTTTATTGATATTAATAATGTTGGTGTTACTTATAATAGCTTAGATGGAAATATTAAGTTATGTGATTCAATTGATGGAAATATCTTATATAAAGATGTTACTACTTCTTCAATTAAGAAGATTGATTCTACTAATTATGTAACTAAGAAATCTTTAAAAGCAGTTATTGATGAATTGGTGGCTTTAAAGAGTACATTCACTCAAAATCAATTTGTAATTACTACTTCAAGTGATACTTCTAGTAATAATGTAAGTAAAGATGGCAAGAAGTTATTTGATTATTCAGGTACTATTATCATTGATAATTCTTCTAAGTTGAAGTTTAAAGCTGATAATGTCACTTTAAATGTATATGATTCAAATGAAAATAAGACTTCTCATAATTTCACTTTGACATATTTACCTTCATATACAAAGAATGAGACAACCTATGAAGAAGATACATTCTTTATTGAATATGGTCCTAACTTAAAGGGTTATTTATCTAGAGTAGAATTTGCAAACTTAGCAAAATATGGTTGTGAATTTGCTGGTATAAATAATTCTGTATTAGACACATTATTAAATAATTTAGGTAGCAACGATTCTATTGGTACAGATATCTTTGATGGAATCACATCTTCAAATAAGATGCCTAACTTCGATATTAATTTAGATAATTTATTCGATAGTTATAATATCTCTTCAGATGATAATGGCAGCTCATTTGAAATTAAAGTTAACGCAGTTGATTTCTATAAGTCATTATATGGTGAAGATTTTAATAAAGATAATACTGATCCTAATAAGAATAAAGTTACTATTAAGATGAACTCTAATAGTAATAGAACAAGCGTATCTAAATTCAAGTTAGATAATATGTATTCTTCTAAACAAGAAGTATTCAATATTGATTTAGATATCGCTAACTCTTTAACTGAAGAACAATCTAAGACTATAAATACAGTTATTGATGTAACTAACGCTAATAATGAATTAGGAAAATATTATTATATTGGTAATATTCCTACATTATTAAAAGCCTTTGCTAATACAGCTGACTTAGAAAGATATCATGTAAGTGGTAAGTTTAGTATGGCATTAGGAAAATGGAATTTACAAAATATTGGTTATGATGTAAAGATTGAACTTGATGAAGATAAACATCCTTATATTGAAGCTACATTTAATTGTGGATATTTATTTGGTGCAATGAGTGGTGGAGAATCTAAATTGTTGTACTCTCCAAAGACAAATGAATTCTATTTAAGAAATAATAAGAGCAAGACAAATCATAAATACTCTAATGATCCTAGTAAATCTGATTACATAGGAACATCAAGTAATATTGCTGAAGTTATTAATACTATATTAGATTCATGGTCTACAATTAAAGGAACAATTAAAGATTCTGTTTCTAACACATCCACTAACATAGATATTAATACAATCTTAAAGAATTATTCTTATAATTATGATGATTCAACAAAGATTGGTACTACTAATGTTACATTAGAAGGTAGTCAATTAATGAGCTCATTTAGCAACTTAAATGTTCACTTGTATAACAAAGAATTAGACATGAAGTTAAATAGTTCTACAACAAAGCATGGTGATTATCTAACTAACTTTACCTTTGATACAACAATGAGCGTAATTACTATTACTGGTTCAGGTGCATTTGACACTACATCTACAATATCTGATATTGGAGTAGATATGGATTTATTAAATAAAGCTATTTCTAATCCAAATGGATGGAGTTTCTAAAATCAAAAAAAGACTCTTAAGGTTATAAAATCTTAGGAGTTTTTGTTTGGATGAAATTGATTTCTATTTTTGAAAAAAGCTGGGTTTTGGCAATCTATCCCTATAAAAACTTGAGATAAATTGCCAAAAGTAGGTCAGTTAATGGTGTTTTGGCAATTTATCCACACTTTTATTTAAAAAGTATTATAATATAAATAAATAGGAGGTCTATTAATATGATTGGTAGAAAAAAAGAAATAGAGACACTTAATCGTTTATACAATAGTAATGAAGCTCAATTTGTTGCAATATATGGAAGACGTAGAGTTGGTAAAACTTATTTAGTTAATGAAGTCTTCCAAAATAGAATTACTTTCAAGCATGCAGGTGTTTCTCCAATTGAAACTAATACCTTTAATATGAAGAGCCCTCTAAAATTTCAATTGAAAAATTTTTATAATTCACTTGTTATTAGTGGGATGAAACCTTCTAAATGTCCTAAAGATTGGATGGAAGCATTTTTAATGCTAGAATTATTTTTACAAAATAAAGATGATGGAACTAGACAATTAATATTTATCGATGAATTACCATGGCTTGATACTCCAAAATCCGGTTTTATAAGTGCTTTTGAAGCTTTTTGGAATAACTGGGCTTGTTCAAGAAAAAACTTAATGCTTATTGTATGTGGGAGTGCTACTTCTTGGATGAGTGATAAATTAATTAATAATCATGGTGGCTTATACAATAGACTTACTTATGAAATGAAGCTTGAGCCATTCACTTTGAAAGAGTGTGAGGAATATTTTACATATCACAATGTTAAATTTTCTAGATATGATATTACTTCAGCATATATGATTTGTGGTGGTATACCATATTATCTTAGTTATTTTTATGGCGGTTATAGCTTAGCTCAAAATATTGATAATTTGTTTTTTAAACAAAATGCACCTTTAGCAAATGAATTTGATCGATTATTTAATTCAATATTTACTAATCCTGAATTTTCAAAAGCATTAGTTAAAACAATTGGAAGTAAAAGAATTGGATGCAGTAGAGAAGAAATAATTAAAGACATGAAGATTCAATCAAATGTTAAATTAACTGATGCTTTGAATGCACTTATTTCTAGTGATTTTATTGTTAAATATGTTCCATTTGGTGAAACTAGAAAAAGAGAATTTTATAAGCTTACTGATCCATTTTGTAATTTTTATCTTAAGTTTATAGATAATTCTCAAAAGTTAGAAGAAGACTTTTTCTTATCAAATATTTCAAATCAAAATGTTGTTACTTGGAGAGGAATTGCATTTGAAAATGTTTGTTTTAATCATATTAAGCAAATAAAAGAAGCCTTAGAAATTGCTGGTGTAACTAGCAATGAATCAGCATATATAAATTCTGATGAAAATGAAAAAACACAAATAGATATGTTAATTATTCGCAATGATAATATTATAAATATGTGTGAAATAAAATTTTATAGTTCTGAATTTTTGGTTGATAAAAACCTAGATAAAAAGATAAGATATAGAACTTCTATTCTTGAAAACAAAGTAGCTAAAAAATATGCTGTACATAGTACACTTATTACAACTTATGGATTAAAAAATAACGAATATAGTTCTATTTTTTCTAATGTAATTACATTGGATGATTTATTTAAATAAACTAGATATTGTTTATAAAGAAACGAAATTAAATAGTTTTATATTAAATATTGCGTTATATTACGCTAATTTTAAAGTGCAACTGCAAAAGATTATTATAATTGTATTTCCGTATACGTCAAAAAATAACACCCTAACAAGTGAATCAATTATTTGTTAACCTTCTAGTATGAAAGCTAGGAGGTTTTATTAATGAAAGAAAAGCATCATTACTATTCTGATCAAGAAAGATATGAGC
>CAVHUN010000069.1:0-39608 GCA_963639175.1 uncultured Prevotella sp. | reverse complement strand
TACTGAAAGGTTTTTGTAATAGTTAAGAAAGTGCACTTTCTTAACTATTACAATATCCATACAAACTATCTAAACACATACTTATTGTAACTCTCACTAAAATTTGATAATATCTAAAATTCAAAAATTTATGTTTCAAATAAAACTTATTAATTGCTTTTTCTAACTTTCCAACAGCCAGTTTTGTTAGAACCATCTCTTTCTATAAATCCTTTTTCTTCTAATGATTTTAATTCTCTCATAATGGTATATCTTGAAACATTCAGTTTATTAGCAACCTCTTCTTGTGTAATTTTATTAAACTGATTAATTAAGTCAATGATTTCCCTTTGTCTATTTGTAATATCAATTAAATTATCTTCCGATTTTATTTCTTTCTTTATTACTTTCTTTTTATTTTGTTTATTTTGCGCATTGAAAGGAATAGAAACTTTTATAAAGTTTGTACTGAAATGGAAAATTGATTTATCATATTTTTTCAAAATACGTATTATTCCAGTACCCATATGTTCTACAAGTCCTAAATCTCTAAATATTTTCATTAATTGAGGATTTTTTGGTGACATAAATCCACTCAAAAATTCTTCATGTTCAATTCCTTCAGGCAATCCTCCAACAGAAATAATTTCTATACGATCATCAAAAATACGAAAAGTAGGAGAATTTTCGTATGTATAATCTGAATGAACCACAGCATTAATAACTGCTTCTCTCATTGCAACACTATCGAATAGTTTTTCTTCAATTCTTTTAGGGGCTTCAATTTTAGTAAATGTTTTATTTTGATTTTCAATATATTCTGCAATTTCAAATGTGGTTTTAATTAATGATTGATTAGAATAAGATTTCAATTCAACTAAATCAACTACATCATCTCCTTTGAATTTTCCAACATTAATAACAAGACTATTTTGATCGGACACTAAATAAGCTAAATAATTAAATTCGCCATTTTCCATTACAAGATTCAATTGCTTATATGTATTTAAATTAAATTCATACCAATTTTCTTCATAATAAATTTTTAATTGAGCAAAAGTTAATTTTTTAATAGGAGAGATAATATTTGTCAAAGAAGTTCTAGTTCTTTTAGAATACAGATCAAATATTTGTTTCTCTGTTAACTGTGATAAAGAACTTCCAATTCTTACAAAAGTACCCATAGGACACATTCCATATTTTTTTAGATAATATGGTTTTTCATTTCCTTGTGCAATTACAATATGAATAATTTTCTTACCTTCCTTTTCCTCTGGTATAATTTCAAAAAATCCAACAGGAGAAGGTGCTATTTTATCTTTTATACGATCTTTTGCTAATAATTGTGCTTGATCAATATCTTCAAAGCCAACTACATTTCCATTATCATCTATTCCTAAATATATGTGTCCACCCTTTGTATTTAAAAAACCTACAACTTCTTTTTCTAACTTATCATTTATTTCTACTTTGAATTCAATATTATTACTTTCATACATATTATTATCCCTCAAATCCTACCTTTATTTTAATAATTTGCAACATTATTTGCAACATTATTTGCAACATTATTTGCAACATTATTTGCAACATTATTTGCAACATTATTTGCAACATTATTTGCAACATTATTTGCAACATTAAATTTTTCTTTTTTATCTATTATAGTAAAAGCATTGGCTGGAAAAGCGTATTTTTTGGTGTGCTATTTAGTTGGAAAAGCGTAAATAGGAGGTTGATATGTATAGAAAAATTTTAAAATATATCGAAGAATATTTAACAGGAAATGAAGATAAAATATTATGTATTGATGGAGCTAGACAAGTAGGAAAAACTTACATAATAAGAGAACTAGCACAAAAACACTTTGAAAATTATATAGAAATCAATATGGCAGATGATAAAGTTGGAGACAAATTATTTGCTAATGTTAAAACAATAGATTCATTCTATATTGAACTAAGTGTTTTTGCCGGTGATAAGCTTAAAGATAGAGATAACACCATCATTTTCATCGATGAAATACAAGAATATCCTGAACTATTAACACTATTAAAACCACTAAGTAAAGATAATAAATATAAATACATTTGTAGTGGTTCTGAATTAGGAATTGCATTTTCTAAAATAACATTAACTCCTATGGGTTCAATAATAGAAAAGAAAATGTATCCCATGGATTTTGAAGAATTTCTAATTGCTAATTCAGTTGGTAAATTAGTTATAAACCACCTAAAAGATTGCTATTTAAAAAGAATTGAACTAGAAGAGTCATTACACAATAAGATTTTATATTTATTCAAAACATATTTGTATGTTGGTGGTATGCCAGATGCTGTGAAAACTTTTGTTGAAACAAAAAATGTTACAAAAATTAGAGAAATACAAAAAGACATAATTAACTTTTATTCAGAAGATGCATCAAAATATGATAAACAAAATAAATTAGTCATAAAAAGAATCTATGATATGATACCTTCAAATATTGAAAATAAAGTAAAAAGAGTCCAATTCAAAAAAATTGAAAACAAAGATGATGTAAGATATACAAAATATGTCAATGAATTTGAATATCTTATTTTTTCAGGAATATCTTTAGCAACTATAGCAGTAACCGAACCAAAATTTCCATTAATTCAATCAAGTTGTAAAAATCTTATTAAGCTATACATGAACGATGTTGGCTTATTAACAAATTTACTCTATAAAAATAATATTAATGCAATTTTAAATGATTCAACAGGTGTTAATCTAGGTGCTGTTTATGAAACTGTAGTAGCTCAAGAATTAAAATGTCACGATCACGATTTATATTATTACGATCGAAAAAAGATTGGCGAAGTCGATTATTTAATTGATGATTATGATTCTTTGAATGTATTACCTATAGAAATAAAATCTGGTAAAGACTATAAAAGCTTCAAGGCCCTTCCTAAAATTTTAATGGATAAAAACTATAAAATGACAAAAGGTTATGTACTTTCTAATGAAAGAGAAATTAAAACTATTGATAAAATAACCTATTATCCAATATATTTCATAATGTTTATTTAGAAAGCAAAAAGAATTGCAAGAACCTTACATTTTCAGTCATTAATTCTAACAATTCTTTTTTAATCTAATATATTTACTAGCTTTACTATTTATCAATAAAAATACCTTGATAATTGAAATAGCCTAAATCATTACCATTCCCATCATAAAGATGATCTACATCATCTATACGATTATACGATATTCACTTCTAATTCCAAGTTCATCATATAAATAACCATAATCACCTTTTGTATATGTTTTATTTCCTATTGTATAAATTTGATAACTTGAAGAAGAACTACCTAATTTAGTCAATTAAAAACTGAATTCATTACTTCTTTAAAGATTAAATCGTTATGATCATCATTAAATCTTTCTTTTTGTTTACCATCCTCAAAAGAATCACTTAAATCAATTAAGGCTCGACAAAAATATGCTCTTCCACTATCAAGTTTAATTGCTTCATCTACATTTTTGGCTTAAGATTTCAAGAATGACAACAAATGACAACAAAATTTAAAAATGACAACAAATGACAACAAATAACAACAAAACAGTAACGCTTTGTAAATACAATTTCATAAGCAATAAAAAAGATGATAAGTTTTTAAACTTACCACCTAATTGTTTAATTTTGATTTTTTATTCTAATTCGAAAGCACCAGTATATAACTGATAATAGACACCTTTTTGTTCAATGAGTTGATCATGAGTACCTCTTTCAATGATATTACCATGATCCAAAACAATAATTACATCGCTGTTTTTAACTGTTGAAAGTCTATGAGCGATAACAAATACTGTTCTGCCATCCATTAAAGCATCCATACCTTTTTGGACTAATTCTTCTGTTCTTGTATCAATTGAGGAAGTAGCTTCATCTAAGATCATAACAGGTGGGTTAGCTAAAGCAGCTCTTGCAATAGATAACAATTGTCTTTGACCTTGAGATAAAGAGTTACCACCTTCAGTTAACATAGTGTCATAGCCATTAGGTAACATTCTAATAAATGAATCAGCATTAGCTAATTTAGCAGCAGCTACTACTTCTTCATCGCTAGCATCTAATTTAGAATATCTAATGTTATCTTTAATTGTGCCAGTAAATAAGTTAGTTTCTTGTAAGACAGTTCCTAATGATCTTCTTAAATCATCTTTCTTAATTTTCTTAACATCAATTCCATCATATCTAATTTCACCACTTTGAATATCATAGAATCTGTTAATTAAGTTAGTAACTGTTGTTTTACCAGCTCCTGTTGCTCCAACAAAGGCGACTTTTTGACCTGGTTTAGCATATAAAGATATATCATTTAATATCTTCTTATTAGGATTGTAAGAGAAATCAACACGATCAAATACAATATCACCCTTTAAAGGAATATAAGTTATAGATTTATCTTCATTAACATATTTCCAAGCCCATTGTTTTGTATCTTCTTTTGTTTCAACAATGTTGCCATTTTCATCAGTTTTACAATTAACTAATGTTACAACACCATTATCTTCTTCAGATGTTTCATCCATTAATTTGAAGATTCTTTCTGCACCAGCTAAAGCGTTGATAACAAATGATAATTGTTGTGAAACTTGACCAATTGGGTTAGTTAATGCCTTAGTAAAGTTAATAAAGGCAATGATTGTACCTACACCAATTAAGCTAGGACAATTAATAGCGATTAATCCACCAGCTAAAGCGACAATAATATAATCAAAGTTACCTAAATTATTAGCTGCAGGCATTAAAACGTTTGAATATTTAGCAGCTTTTGTAGCTGATTCATATAATTCGTTGTTAATTTGTTCAAATCCTTCAATAGCTTGATTTTCATGATTGAAGACTTTGATGACTTTTTGACCATTGACATATTCTTCAATATAACCAGTAATTGTACCAAGATTCTTTTGTTGAGCTGCAAAATATCTTGCACTCTTTGTAACTAATAATCTTGACATTGGGAAGATAAAGGCAGTTAAGAATATAACAATTAAAGCTAAGATCCAGTTAAGGACAAACATAGCAACTACGTTAAATACGACTGAGACAATACAAGATAACATTTGAGGAATAGACATTGATAACAATTGTCTTAATGTATCTGTATCGTTTGTATAAAATGACATTAAATCACCGTGTGTATGAGAATCAAAGAAACGAAGTGGTAATGTTTCCATGTGTTCAAACATTTCATCTCTAATATGTTTTAATGTACCTTGAGAAATAACTGCGATAATTCTATTGTATACATAAGTGAAAATAACACCTACTAAATACATAATTCCTACAGTAATCAATACTCTATCAAGCTCAGCCATCTTAGTTGAGACAATACTAGAGTCATTTAACATAGGAGTAATAAAATCATCGACTAATTTTTGAATAAATGAAGTATTAACAGCAGCAATTACTGAAGCGATAATAACAGAAAGGATAACTAAGATAAATTGCCACTTATAATATTTAGTAACATAAGATAAGATTCTTTTAATTACTCTTACTGCGCCTTTTTTATCCACAGTTTTACGTTTATTTTCCATCTTTATCAACTCCTTTATTTGTTTGTGTATTATACATTTCTGCATAAATTTCACTTGTTTTTAAAAGTTGTTCATGATTTCCGATATTGACTAATTTACCACCATCTAAGACTAAGATAACATCAGCATCTTGGACAGATGAAATTCTTTGAGCAACAATAAATTTAGTAACATTAGGAATATCTTCCACAAAGGCTTTTCTAATTAAAGCATCTGTCTTTGTATCAACTGCGCTAGTTGAATCATCTAAGATTAAGATATCTGGAGATTTTAACAAAGCTCTAGCAATACATAATCTTTGCTTTTGACCACCAGAGACATTTGTACCACCTTCTTCAATATAAGTATCATACTTATATGGGAATTGTTGAATAAATGAATCAGCTTGAGCTAATTGACATGCGTGAACTATTTGTTCATCGCTTGCATTTGGATTACCCCAACGTAAGTTATCTTTAATACTTCCAGAAAATAATGTGTTCTTTTGTAAAACAACACTAACTTTATCTCTTAAGCTAGTTAAATCGTAATCTTTAACATTTACTCCACCTACTTTAACTTCACCACTAGTTACATCATATAATCTAGCAATTAATGAAATTAAAGAAGACTTAGAAGAACCAGTTCCACCAACAATACCAACTGTTTGACCAGATTTAATCTTAAATGAGATGTTATCTAAGACTGGCTTTTCAGAAGACTTAGCATAATAGAAAGTAACGTTATTAAATTCTACTGAGCCATCTTTTACTTCTGTTATAGCGTTTGGTTTACTTACAATATCACTTTCTTCAGTTAAAATAGCACAAACTCTTTCTACACTTGTTCTTGAAATAATGATATTAACAAAGATCATAGAAATCATAATCAAAGTATTTAATACCATCCAAGCATATGAAATTGAGCTTGATAATTGACCAGTTGTCATTGTCCCATTAATAACGATAAATCTTGCGCCAAAATAAGAAAGCAATAACATCATTATATAAATGACAAATTGAACTACTGGGTTATTAAATGCAACTACTCTTTCACCTGAAGACATTAATTTGAAAATCTTTGTTGAGATTTTGTTGAACTTTCCATTTTCAACATCTTCTTTAACATATGATTTAACAACTCTAATACCTTGTAAATTTTCTTGAACAACACCATTTAAGCTATCGTAAGTTGTAACACCTGTTTCAAAATATGGATGAGCTTTACTTGCGATAAATATTAAGAAAAATCCTAATATAAATGCCATTACTAAATAACATAAACCGATAATGTAGTTATTTAAGAATGTTAATACTAATGCAACTATTAACATAATAGGTGCTCTAACTGCAGTTCTAATAATCATAATGTATGCGTTTTGAATATTGATTGAATCTGTAGTTAATCTTGTAACAATACTTGCTGTTGAAAACTTATCAATATTGTTAAAAGAATAAGTTTGAATCTTTTTATACATATCACTTCTTAAGTTCTTAGAAAAACCACAGCTTGCTTTACTTGCTGAAAAACCAGCTAAAACACCAGCTGTAAAGCTTAATATGGTCATAACTAACATGATGATACTTAAAGTGACTATATATTGAGTGTTACTACTTTTAATACCATTATCAATTAACAATGACATTAAATAAGGAACACTACATTCACAAATAACTTCTAAAATTACATAAAAAACTGTTAATATAGAATCTTTTTTGTATTCTCTGATACTTTTCATTAACAACTTTACTTGAGCCATTTTTGTTCCTCCTCCATTTGTTTTAAATTAGATAATATTTTTTCTAATGTAGTGATAAATTCTTCTTTTTGTTTATTTGAAATTCCTTTTTGCATACATTTTTCAAATTCACTTACAGAAGATTCCATCAATTCACATTCATCTAGACCTTTTTTAGTAAGAATGATTTTGTTCTTTCTTTTATCTTCTAAGCTAGCTTGGCGAATTACAAATCCACTTTTTTCTAATGAGTCTAGCATTTCCGACATAGTGGATCTTCTAACTCCAAATGTCTCTTCTAAATCTTTTTGAAAGACTTCTTTGTTAGCATTAGATAAGTATTTTAATACCATGCCTTGGGTTCCACCATGAGCGTTATTTTTTAAAATAATTAAAGAAAGATTTCTGTCTAATAAGATGTTCGCTTTTCTTATATAAAAGCCTAGAGTGTATTCTACTTCATCTTTTTCCATACTCCTCCTTTTTTGTTAGTATCCTAACAATGCATTACATATTATAAACGTTTTTATTTGTTTTGCAACCTAACAAATTAAAGACTTTTTATGTAAGTGCTTTCAAGTATTTTTGTTTATTTTAAGACAGCCTAAAAATTTAATTTAAAATTTTTATTAGAACGATAAAAAAAGACTATAATTAGACTGTTTTTAAACTAAAAGAAAGAGATAATTACTGCTAAAGTAATCATAATAGCTTGAAATAAAAAGCTAGAAACTAGTGCTACAATTACCTTGTTATTTAATTTATTTTTAACATAATTTCCTAGTGGAATAGTTAAAGCATACATCAAGATCATTATTTTGAACTTATCAAATAAATCCTGAATAGCTTTTAATTGCTAGATAAAAACAAAACAAGAAAAAATAACGCCACATATTGAATTAAATTATAAGTAAAATCTTCATTTGCAGAGTGGATATAAAATTAGCGTAAATAACCTTTTTTCTTATTCACATTAATTACCAGTTATCACCTTTTTCGTCTGGATCTACTTCAACTTTATCTTTTACATTTGTGTGATTTATATAATCAAAATTATCACTTTCATCTTCTTTAGTTTCTTTTTTATTATCTAAATCATTTTCTTGTTTTTCTTTTTCATAAGTAACTACTAAACCAAATCCAATAGCAAGATTAGGAGAAACTGCAATTACTCTCCATCCTTTTTTAGCAAGCTGATTCATTCTATCAGCGGCGTTTATTACTGTGATTGTTTCTACTTTATATTCATACATAACTCTTATCCCCCTTTTTATTATTATACGCTTAAAATTGACATAAAATAAACAATTAAAAAATCAATTAATTAATAACCTAGTTATATTTAATACTCATAATTAATGATTTAATTAAATATTGATTGTTAAAACTAATCACTTATCATACAATTTTATTTGAGGAGCAAATTATATATATGTTAGAAGTAAAACATTTAAAAAGAATATACAAGCTTAAAAACGCAGAACCTGTATACGCATTAAATGATGTTTCACTTAAATTCCCTGAAACAGGATTAGTATTTATCTTAGGTAAATCTGGTTCAGGTAAATCAACTTTATTAAATGTCATGGGTGGACTTGATAAAGTTGATGAAGGTGAAATTATCATCAATGGCAAATCATCAAAAGAATTTAGTGGAAGTGAGATGGATTCATATAGAAACACTTACCTCGGCTTTATTTTCCAAGAATACAATATTCTTTCTGATTTCACTGTTGGAGAAAATATTGGCTTAGCCTTACAATTACAGCACAAAAAAGCTACACCTGAAGCAATTGAAAAGATTCTTGAAGAAGTAGATTTAGCTGGTTATGCTAAAAGAAAACCAAATGAATTATCTGGTGGTCAAAAACAAAGAGTCGCTATTGCTAGAGCCTTAGTAAAAGAACCAAAGATCATCTTTGGTGATGAACCAACTGGCGCATTAGATAGCAACACTGGCAAGCAAGTCTTTGAAACCTTAAAGAAATTATCAAAAGACAAGTTAGTTGTCATTGTTTCCCATGATAGAGACTTTGCTGAACATTTTGGTGATCGTGTTATTGAATTAAAAGATGGTGTTGTAATTTCAGATATTACAAAAACATCTGTTGAAAGTAAAAAAGTCAACCAAGGAATTTCTTTAATTGGTGATAACATCATTCATATTAAACATGATCATAAGCTCACCTTAAAAGATTTAGATGTAATTAATCAAGCTTTAGAAAAAAATGGAAAAGATGCATTTATTAGTATAGATGAGCATGTAAATGAAGCTGTTTGTGAAGCAGCTAGAATCGATAAAAGTGGAAATAGAGAAGAATTTGTTTCTACTGATGATTCTAAAATCAAAATGGGTGATGGCAAATTCGAAGCAATTAAGAGTAGATTCTCTTTAGGTCGTGCCTTTAAAATGGGCGCTAAATCATTAAGAGTAAAACCTTTCCGTTTAGCAATGACAATAATTTTATCTACTGTTGCTTTTTCTTTATTTGGTGTTAGTGCTACTTTGTCTTCTTTCAATTCTAAAAAAGCGATTATTTCTACTTGTAATATAAATGATATTTGTTCAACAACTGTTAATATTTCAGAAAAAAGATCTGATTATAAAAAACCACAAAAAGGTTTAACTCAAGATCGTATTGATCAAATTAAGCAAGAAACTGGTGTTCAAGTTTATGCATTAAAAAATGATTATGGCACCACTTTAACAGTCCCTTCTTTTAGTGACAATTTCCACCTTCAACAATATAGAGGTGTACTTGATATTGATAATCAAATAATGAACGATCTTGGTATTAGTATTCATAAAGGAAATTTACCTAGTAAAGATGATGAAGTATGTATTCCTTTATACGCTTATTATTCTTATAAAGATTTAGGTTATGGAATAACTAAAAATGATGCTAGTTATATTTCTCCTGATAATGTCAGTGAAGATAATATTATTGGCAAATACATTTCAATTTATCAAAAAGATGAAATGGGACAATACTCTCCAAAAACTTGCAAAATCGTTGGTATTCTTGATACAAAATATCCTAGCAAATATTTAAAATATAGAGATTCTTCTAACTCTTTAACTTATGCAAATTCAGATTACTCATCTGTCTCAAGTTTACGTCAATCTCCTTGTGTTCATAATATAATTTACAAATTTAAAACAGAAGAGAAATCCGAAAGTATTTCTATTAATAGTCAATATCTTTCAATAAAAAATACATATACTAGTGAAAAAGGAAATTATGAACAAAGTTTTGCTATAAATGGTGGATATTTTCCTTCTTATACAAATAATTTCTATTTTGATAATACAAAGACATCTTTAAATTCTTCTGAAGGTTTAATTTCATTATCTTTATTAAATCAATTATCAATTTATTCAAGTGGGGATAATACTAGTTCAACTACTATTACTTTTAAAGGCGCATATGGTTCACCTGAAGATAGTGAAAATGAATGTTCTATTCAACTTTATGGAAACTCATTTAATTATTCTGAAGTTAAAAATGCCGCTGTTTGTAAAACAACTTACGATAATTATGAAGACTTTTATAACAATCATTTAGATATTATTAAAAATATAAATGAAGGTAAATATTCTAATGTAAATGAAGGTGTAGGTTTAATAGAAGATTATTCTTCAATGACTAACGATAATAAATATACATTCTTAATGATATATTTAAATAATTTTGTCGCTAATGTTAATAATTACTCTTCTAATAACTATTTAGATAAAAACAATTGTTATTATTTAACTGATTATGAAAATAATTATCAAACATATTTAAACCAAGTTTATGACCTTATTACTTTTAAAAATTTAGGTGATATCAGCAATATTTATAGCAATTATAAAAGTGAATATATAAGCGATTATTCTTTTAAAAATGCATTGTCAGTATTTGAAGAATATAAAGATAATGAAGTCTTCAAACAAATGTTTCCAAATGAAGATTTAACTACCCAATTAAAAGCTCAATATGCAAAACAATTTATCCAAAACTATTTTGATATATACTTTAAAGCTGATTTCCTCAATGATTTTATTAATTTATTGAAAAACTTTGACTTAAAAAATTGTTCTCAATCTTTAAGAGTCTATTTAGGAGAAACCTATACCGAAAATGCCAAATTAGAAAATGTATACTTCAATATTGTTGGTATCAATTTAGATTCTACTTCTAATTTATTAAGCATGACAAAAGAAGATGCTACTAGCTGTAAACAAAAATTAGAAGCTATGAATTGTAATGTAGATGAATATATTTCTACTGGTTTTGTCGGATTTGGTCAAAATAGAGAAAAACTAGATAAATTCTTAGATTTCTATTTACCAAGAAGAGAAAAAGTATCTAATCATTACGATTCATTAGAAGATGGATATTGGTATTTGTATATCAATTCTAACGATATATCTACTGTTGAAATGACTGCTAGTATGATATTACTTTTAAAGAATGTCTTCTTATATGTTGGTATTGCTTTAGCTGCTTTTAGTGGACTACTTTTCTATAACTTCATGTCAATTTCAATTAACAATAAGAAAAGAGAAATTGGTATATTACGTGCGGTTGGTGCAAAACGAGCAGATGTATTTAAGATTTTCTATTCAGAAGCCTTTATCATTTCATTTATCAACTTTATCTTATCTACAATTATCACATTTATATTGTCATACTTTGTAAATAAAGATACTGCCTCATCATTAAATTTCAACATCATGGAACCTTCTATTTTAGTTGTATTAATGTTATTTGGAATTTCTATGCTTTTAAGTATAGTTTCTGCTTTCTTACCAGTTACAAAGATTGCTAATAAAAAGCCAATTGACGCAATTCACAATCGTTAAAATTTATTAACTGACTTGATAATATTCAGGTCAGTTTTTAATTGAATTTATTTCACAAAATCAATTATATATAACTAATATATTTAAATAATAGTGTATAATTTTAAAGTAATTACTAAAGGAGATTAACATGTCATTTTTAGAAGAATTAAAATCACAAATTAAAGATTTACCAAACTATGAAGGTAAACCAGCTGTCGCATTAGAAACAACCATTATTTCTCATGGTATGCCATATCCTCAAAATGTTGAAACTGCCCTTGCAGTTGAACATGAAATTAAAAAACAAGGTGCTATTCCAGTTACCATTGGTATTTTAGATGGTAAATTAAAAATAGGAATGACTCCAGATGAAATTGAAACATTTGGAAAAAGACAACATGAAATCATGAAAGTCTCTAGAAGAGATATTGGATACTGTCTTGCAAATAAGAAAAGTGGTGCTACTACAGTTGCAGCTACTATGATATTTGCTTCTTTAGCTAACATCAAAGTCTTTGCTACTGGTGGACTTGGTGGAGTACATCGTGAAGCAACTAAGAACTTTGATGTCTCTGCTGACTTAGAAGAATTTGGAAAATCTAATGTCAATGTCGTTTGTTCTGGTCCTAAAGCAATTTTAGATATTCCTTTAACATTAGAATATTTAGAAACTAAAGGCGTTCCAGTTATTGGTTATCAAACAAAGAATTTACCTTTATTCTATTCAAGAGATTCTAAATATCAACTTGAACAATCTTGTAATTCGCCTGAAGAAGTCGCTAATATCATTCATGTTTATGATAAACTTCACCTTAATCAAGGTACCATTATTACTAACCCAATCCCTGAAGAATATTCTTTAGATGCTACTATGATGGAAAAATATATTGAACAAGCTGTTCAAGAATGTGAAAAACAAGGTATTAAAGGTAAACAAATCACTCCTTTCTTACTTGCTAAAATTGTTGAACTCACTAATGGTAAATCTTTAGAAGCTAACATCGCTTTAATTAAAAACAACGCTAAAGTTGCTGCTCAAATTGCTTTAGCATTAAATAAATAATGACAAACATAAATTTAAAAGATTATCATTTTCCTTTTGAAGGAGAAAAACATTTAGCTACTCTAATTTGTCTTCCTTATAGAATAGACACTTGGAGAGAAGGTGGAATACCAGCTTTAAAAGAATATTTAGAAGTTTGTAAAGCTATTGCTCAATTTGAAAAAGTAATCGTTATTTATTCAAATAAAGTAAATAAAGAATACTTAGAAAAATTCAAAATGGATAATGTCATCTTAGTTAATCAAGAATACGATGATTCATGGGCTAGAGATACTCTTCCAGTATTTTTAAAAGATGAAGATTCTAATTTAATTGGACTAGATTATGGATTTAACAGTTGGGGTGGAACATATAATGGACTTTATACTAACTGGGATAATGATAATAGCTTAGGAGAAAGAATTCTTAAATTATTAAACATTCCTAGAGTTAGTTATAAAGACTTCATCTTAGAAGGTGGATCAATCCACACTAATGGAAAAGATGAATTATTAACTACTTCTTGCTGCCTTCTTTCTAAAGGAAGAAATCCTTTATTAAGTAAAGATGAGATTTCTTCTAAGCTTATAAATTCTTTGAACTTATCTAAATTAACTTATCTCCCGTATGGAATTTATAATGATGAAACTAGTGGACATATTGATAATATCGCATGTTTTCTAGATGAAAATACCATTTTATTAGCTTGGTGTGATAATAAAGAAGATCCTCAATATGAAATGAGTAAACTAGATTTAGAAGTTTTAGAAAATCAAACAAATTACAAAATAATTAAAATGCCTTTACCTTCACCAATGTATCTTTCCTTACAAGAAGAACAAGGAATTATTAATAACAACACCGCTATAAAAAGAGAACAAGGAAGACGTTTAGCTTGTAGTTATGTTAATTTCTACATGTCAGATAAATTCATCATTCTTCCTAAATTCAATGTAAAAGAAGATGATATTGCAAAAAAGATATTAGAAGATTTCTATAAAGGAAGTAAACAAATTATCCAAGTTTATTCAAAAGAAATACTTCTTGGAGGAGGAAATATCCATTGTATTACAAAACAAATTCCTTACTCTAATAAATACAAAATAGGAGAATAATATTATGAGAAAAGTAACCTTAGTCGCTACACAAATGTCATGTTCTTCAAACTATGAAGAAAACATCAAAAAAGCTGATGAAATAGTAAGAAAAGCTGCCGCTATGGGTGGAAATGTCATCTTGTTACAAGAATTATTTCAAAGAAATTATTTTTGTCAGATTGAAGACTATTCTCGCTTTGATTTTGCAGAAGAATATAAAAATAGTAAAACTATCGCTCATTTTAAAAAATTAGCAAAAGAATTAGGTGTAGTATTACCAATTTCCTTTTTTGAAAAAAGTGGAAACTGCTATTACAATTCACTTTGTGTAATTGATTCTGATGGAACAGATTTAGGATTATATAGAAAAACACATATTCCTACAGGTGAATGCTATGAAGAAAAATTCTACTTTACTCCTGGAGACACTGGTTTTAAAGTCTTTAACACTCATTTTGGAAAATTAGGTGTTGGAATTTGTTGGGATCAATGGTTTTTAGAAACAGGAAGATCATTAGCTTTAAAAGGTGCAGAATATTTATTATTCCCTACTGCAATTGGAAGTGAACCAGTCTTACCATTTGATACTCAAAAACACTGGACAAATGCTATGCTTGGTCAAGCTGCTTTAAATATTATGCCAGTAGTCGCTTCAAATAGAATTGGAACTGAAAAAGAAGCTAATTCTTCTATGACATTCTTTGGTTCATCTTTTATTGGCGATCAATGTGGAAACTTAATTTGCCAAGCAAGTAGAGATAAGCAAGAAATATTAATGCACACTTTCGATTTAGATGAAATAGCTGAGCATAGAAGAAACTGGGGTATTTATAGAGATAGACGTCCTAACATGTATTCTTCCATTCTTAAAAGTGATGATTCTAATAACTAAATAAATTAATTTATATGAGAAAAGCTTGGTTTTTCTCATTTTTTATATTTTTCAATCCATTTATATGAATAGAATTCATCATCATTAAGCATTTCTTTTATTCCTATTGTAAATGCGTATACTTTTTTAAATTCTACAGTATCAAATAACCAATACCCTTCTTTAGATTGCCAAATCTCATCCCAATCATCATATTCTAAAGATTTATCTATCTTTTTAGCTTCTGACATTAAAGTATTAATTTTAATACCATTTGGCAAACTTCCTTTAAATCCTTCCTCAAAATTTATTTGAAATAATACATCACCTGCAAATACTATTGTCATGTAGTTTTTAATATAAATAGTCTTCCACGCAACTTGAGGTGTACATCCTTTATTTGGATCGATTCCCATACTATATATAATATGATGTGATCTTAAAATACTTATGACATTATCATATGAATCTCCTAATTTAAGATCATCTATACCTTCAAACGGTTTTATAACTTTATCATCGTAGTACATTATCTAACTCTTCCTAGTATTTTTATTTTTTTGCTATTCTTTTAAATTTGTTATTTGAATAGTAATAAATTTCACTTCTATATTTATATATTATCATAAATTGACATTTGTTTTTTCATTGCATCAGTTTGATAAACATATACTTTTTCCAATTTTACACAAATTAATTGATACTTATTTCATTTATTAATGTAAAATTATTATATGAAAAATAATTTGCTTGCTAAGAATCATAATTATCTTCTATTATTCCTATTTTGCATATTTAGATATGGAGGAGATGCTTTATCTTATTCATATATAACTAGATTTTATAATAGCTTTGGATTTAACTCTATTCAATTAGGAATCATTCTTTCTATGTTGCCTTTTATGGCAGTTATTGGAAATTTAGTCCTTTCTAAAATTGGTACTTCTTTTTCTAAAAATATAATCATCATAAAAATATGGATGTTAGTTGAAGCAATATGTGTAATGTTTACTGGATTTTTTAGTAACTACTACATTTTATTAATCTTTGGCATTGCAATAAACTTTTTTAATAATAGCTTTTATAATTTATTTGATACTTTTATTATTGAAATCACTTCTAAATCAAATAAAACCTACGCATCAGGAAGAATTTTTGGAACTATCGGTTATATTATTTTCTCTTTTATTGGCGGTATTTTAATTTCTAATATTTCCTATAAGTGGACATTTTTTATTACTGGCTGCATGTTTTTAATTGCTCTATTTATTTTCTTCTTTTTCAAGTTTGATAATTGTCTAGTTATTAATCAAGATGAAAATAGACCTATTTATAAATCTACATATAAAGATATATTTAAAAATAAAGCGTATGTTTTTTATCTATTGGCAATAGTAATTCTATATAGCATTATATTAATTACAGACTCTACTTTTTCTTTATATTCTCAAGCTTTAAATATAAGTGATACTAATTTTGGATATTTTTATTCTGCTGCAATTTGCTTAGAAGCTATTATTATGTTCTTATTTTCTAAATTTAAATCAGTTACTTTTTATAAAACATGTATGTATGTTTCTACTATTTCTTTAATTATTAGATTAGCGATATTTGCAATTCCTAATTTAAATAATTATTGGTATTTATCTATTGAATTATTAAGAGGAGTTACTTTTTCAATGTTTTTAATTAGCAATGTAAATAACATTAAAAACATCTTAGGAAGCAAGAATTTCTATAAAGGTTTATTTGTTTGTATCACCTTTGTCCAATTAGTAAATGGAATTGTTATCTTATTCTTACCTACTTTAATAGAACTATTTGGATATACAAATATATTTATATCTTTAATATGCTTTTTATGCTTAAGTTTAGTCTTCTTAAGTTGTAGTAAGCCTAGATTAAATTTCTTAGAAATAGAAGCATTTTGTTTAGAATCTAAATAATTTACCTTTTGTCTAGTTTTATTCATTTTTAAACTTTTTAGCACTCTACCCTTGACATTGCTAATTTTTGATATTAAATTATTAATGTAATTTGGAGGAAATAAAAGATGATAAAACCATTACAAGATTACGTTGTATTACAAAACCAAAAAGTAGAAAAGAAAGTAGGAAGCATCATTCTTACTAGCGATAACAATAAGCCTAATGTTGCAACAATTGTTGCAGTTGGCCCAGGTGTAACTGATAAAGATGGAAAATTAATTCCTATTAATTTATCAGTTGGTCAAAAAGTTTTATATAAACAATATTCAACTACTGAATATAAAGAAGGCGATGACAAATATCTTTTAGTAAAAGCAGAAGATATTATCGCAATTATTGAATAATAAAAGGAGATAATTATTATGGCAAAAGATGTAAAATTTGGTAAAAATGCTAGAGATTTAATGCTTGAAGGTGTTGATACATTAGCAAACACAGTCAAGATTACTTTAGGCCCTAAAGGAAGAAATGTCGTATTAGACAAAGGATATGGTTCACCATTAATCACAAACGATGGTGTCTCCATTGCTAGAGAAATTGAACTTCAAGATAAATTTGCAAATATGGGTGCAAAATTAGTTTATGAAGTTGCTAATAAGACAAATGACACTGCTGGAGATGGTACAACAACAGCCACAGTCTTAGCTCAAGCTTTCATCCATAAAGGAATTGAATATGTTGAAAAAGGTGCAAACCCAGTCTTTGTAAGACAAGGTATTGAAAAAGCTGGTAAAGAAGTTGCTAATGAATTATTAAAGATTTCTAAACCTGTTGATACAAATGATGATATCGAATCAGTTGCTACTATTTCTGCTGGCGATCCTGAAATTGGTAAAATCATTGCTCAAGCCATGGAAAAAGTCGGTAAAAATGGCGTAATTACTGTTGACGAATCTAAAACTAATGAAACTCAATTAACAATTGTTAAAGGTTTACAATACGATAAAGGCTATATGTCTCCATATATGGTCTCTGATAGAGATAAGATGGTATGTGAATTAGAAGATAGCTTAGTATTAGTAACAGATCAAAAGATTTCTAACATCCAAGATATCTTACCTTTATTACAACAAGTCGTTGATTCTCATAAGTCATTATTAATCATCGCTGATGATGTTGATAACGATGTAATGTCCACATTAATTGTTAACAAATTAAGAGGAACATTTAATGTAGTTTGCACAAAAGCTCCTGAATTTGGTGATAATCAAAAGAATATCTTACAAGATATTGCAATTATGACAGGTGCTAAATTCTATTCTAAAGACTTAGCAATGGAATTAAAAGATGCCACAATTGAAGGACTTGGCTCTGCTAAGAAGATCACAGTCACAAAAGATAACACAACAATTATCGATGGTGCTGGTTCAAAAGAAGATATTGAAAGTAGAATCAGTGAATTAACAAATCAAGAAGCTAATTCCACAAGTGATTACGACAAGAAAAAATACGCTTCAAGAATCGCTAAATTAAGCAATGGTGTTGCAGTTATTAAAGTTGGTGCAATCACTGAATCCGAATTAAAAGATAAGAAATTAAGAATTGAAGATGCTTTAAATGCTACAAAAGCTGCTGTAAGTGAAGGTATTGTCATTGGTGGTGGCGCTGCATTAATTAGTGTCTACAACAAATTAAAAGGCACCTTGAAAGATAAAAACCCTGATATCCAAAAAGGTATCAATACAGTCTTAGATTCTTTACAAGCTCCTTTATATCAAATTGCTTTAAATGCTGGATTTGAAGCAAGTGATATTGTTGCAAAACAAAAAAGAGCTAAAGCCAACATCGGTTTCAATGCAAGCAATGGCCAATGGGTCAACATGTTTGATTCTGGAATTGTAGATCCTACTAAGGTCACTAGATCTGCAATCTTAAATGCAAGTAGTATCTCTGGCTTATTTGTTACTACTGAAGCTGCTGTAAGTGAAATTAAAGAAGATAAACCTGCCTCTCAAGCTCAACCAGCTGGTGACATGTATTAATCGATAATTTAAATTTCCAAAAGGAATGTTAAGCTAATAACTTACATTCCTTTTTTTACTATTTTAAAAAGAACGTGCACTTATAACACGCTCTTTTATTAAATTTCTATTGTAAAAATCTATTATTTTAAATGTTCTTCTTCAAAAGAAGTAATCATACCTACTCTAATTGAATGTCTATTTCCACCAAATTCAGTATTTAAGAAAATGTTAACATCTTCTAAAGCATCTTCTTTTGAAATGTATTTTGCACCAAAAGCAATCATATTGCAGTTATTATGTTCTTTAACTAATCTAGCGACTTCTTTATTGTAAATTAGTCCACATCTAATTCCTTTTACTTTATTAGCGCATATACTTACACCTTCTCCAGATGTACATACTACTATTCCGTAATCTGCTTCTTTTGATTGAACTTTCTTAGCTGTTTCAAAAGCAAATTGAGGGTAATGACATGAATCAGATGTATATGTTCCACAATCTATAACATTAATTCCTTGTTTTGTTAATTCTTCTTTTAAATAATTTTTTAATTCTAATCCACCATGATCAGAACCAATTGAAATTGTTAACTTCTTTTCCATTTTTATTTTTCTCCTTTAAATGTTTTAACTATATCTTTGTAAGGTATATCACCTTGTCTAATTAAACTAATTTGATTTTTATTTGAAACATCTACTATAGTTGATGGGGCGCCATTTAAACAAATGTCATCAATTATATATGGTATTTCCTTATTAAATTGATTATAAACATCTTCACATTTTGTAAGTGGAGGCATGCCTGATAAATTAGCTGATGGAACTAATAATGGTTTTCCTACTTTATATATCAATTCTTGTAATTTAGTATTAGAAGACACTCTAATTCCAATAGCAGGACTATTTAATGTTACATGATAAGGCAAATTATCTTTTGGTTTTAATAACAATGTGATTGCCCCAGGCACATATTCATCAATAATACGTTGTATATTTTCATCTAGATAAGCATATTTAGAAAAGTCATAATCTTTTCCTAGCATTAAAGTAAATGGTTTATTAGGAGGTCTTTTCTTTACTTGGACTAATTTATTAAATGCATTTACATCATCATAAATACATCCAAGCCCATAAACTGTTTCTGTAGGAAATCCAACTACTTCTCCTTGTTGAATCGCTTTTATCATTTCTAGATCATCAAATTTAGTAATTTTAGTATTATACATATGTTTTTCCCTTAGCTATTATATCACTTATACTATTCTTTATTTTTAAATAGGTTCAATTTTGTGGTAGTATATCATTATGAACAGTATTGAAAAAGTTTTTGAAAATATCGATGAATTTAATAAAGAATTACAATCAAATAAGATACTAAAATTTGATTTAGAATTTTCATCTTCTTTAGAAATTATTCCTTCTTCAATTGGTCAGTTTTTTGATTTATTAAGTCAAAACGAAACTTTTGATATTTTAAATTTATTTGACCCAACTCTAAATATAAATAGCCAAGAAAAGATTATTAGATTTAATAATCATAACATTATTAAAAAAGAAAAATATTCACCTAACGAATTAATTAAATGCTTAGATAATTGCTTAAATTCTAATCAAGTTACAACTACTAGTATTTCTTATATTCAAGATCAAATATTAAATAGTTACATCAATAAAAGTAATATATATTTAACCTTTTTAAATCTTTATTATCAAAGAAAAAACGACAAGATGATATATTCATCTCCTTTAGTATTTTTCAAAGTGAGAATTGAAAAAGAACTAGGAACATATAAATTATCTTTAGATTATAATTCCCCTTTATTTAATACAATCCTATTTAGAATTATCAAACAAGAATATTCAATTGATCTTTCTAATGAAAAATTTTATTTCAATATCGATGATTATATTTCTCAAATTACTAAAAAGATAGAGATGTTAAACTTTGGCTTAGATAAAAGTCTTCATTTAATTCAACACGATTTAATTAAAGACCTTGAAAAAGTGGAATTAGTAAAATACAACGATTCAAATCTTATTGTCACTAATAACATTTTTAATACTTTAACTAATTCAACATATTTAAAAGAAACAAATAAATTCACTACTAAAAATGAACAATTTAAAACAATAGAAGAAAACTTAAACACTTTAGCTGAAAAAAGTATAGTCCAACTCAATTTTAAAACTCCTCTTGAAAAAGAATTTGTAAAACAAGCAATAGAAGAAAATATCTTAAAAAAGCAAAATGTTTTGTATCTAACTTCTTCAACTAACAAAGAAAAAGAAGTAAAAAAACAATTTGTAGCAGATTATTTTGATCCGTTTTTAGCAAATAAGCATCCTTTTTATACAAACACAAATTTATATAACTTAATTAAATCTGTCTCTCCTATCCCTAAAAATGCTTTAGATGCAGAGATGGTTTATAAAAAGCAAGAGTTAATAGAATTAAATCAAGATTTTTGTAAAGTTGATTCAACTATTAAAAATATGTCATCAACATATAATGATGATCAAATTTTAATATTCAAAAAATATTTCCAATTAAAAGAAAAATCAGACAAAATATTTTCTTTCGATTTAAAACAAGAATATACCTACACTCAATATTTAAAAGATTTAGAATTGTTAAATTATATTGATAATAATCAAATCTTTAAAGAAAAAACTATAAACCAATTAAAATATCATCAAATTTCACCTTTATTAAACGATTATGAATTCGATATGTTTATAAGCTTTTTAAAGCAACTAAAAAACACATATAATGACATTTTTAAATACATTGAATTAAGTAAGATATATGAATCTAAATTTTCTCCATTTTCAAATTTAAATGATTATTATGAATCTATAAAATTATTCAAAATATATGAAGAGTTTCCTCTATTTGATTCAAAATATTTTAAGATTGAATTCACTAAAGAAATCAAATCATCTATTGAAAGTTTAATTGAATGTTATAGATTACAAGCTTCTATCAATTTATCAATTAACTTAGCCTGTAATCCTACTATCTGGTTATTAAATTTTGATGAGGTTTTAGAAAGCTTAAATGATCGTTCTAAAGAGAAAGAAACAGAAAAGAAGTTCAAATCTATTATTAAAATCTCACCATTTAAGAAAACATTTAAGACCTTAATTGTCCTTTTAGATAAATATCAAAGTAACGTCCAAAAATTAAGAGCATATCAAAAAGATTTAGTTGAATTATTCCCTGAAGAAATTAATTCTATCGACTCTTTATTACAACTTCAAAAAGCTTATGAATATATTGATAAATACAATAATTTTATCAATATGCATAGATATTTGAATTTTGAAAATAATTTTACTAATAACATATTTACTAACAAAGAATATTTTGATCAATTTAAAATTAACCTTCCTAAATTAAAAGCATCAATTAGTCAATTTGAAGAATGTTTAGAAAAATTTGAAGTAATAATTAACTTAGATAAAAAGCAATTAATAAATAGCAGTAAAGATGAAGTGATCAATTTACTTGATAATTTAATTGATGGTACAAAAGAAGAATTCTTACTGAGCTTAAATCTAAATAAATTGATAGATAAGTCTTCTCAATTTATTAAAGAAGGCTTAGCTCAATCAAAAGACGATTTATCTAACTTTAAGACAAACTTTACTGTTTCAATTTATCAATATACTTTATTGTTTGATTTTGAAAAAATTGGCGGAACTAAGACAATTGAAAACAGTTATAAATTAAATCAAGAATACTATTTTAAATCTATTAAGAATCTAAATAAAATTGATTCGGATTTTTATAATACATTTGTTGATTATAAGACTAATTTACTTAATTCACCTTCATATAATCAAATATTAAGACAATATAAAAGAGAATATCAATCTGGTCCATTTTACGATATAAATAGAGGACTACAAATAGCTGGTGATTTGTATTATCATTTAGCACCTTTAGAGGTATTAAATATAAAACAAGCAATATATTTACAAAATTATAAATTTGATTTAGCAATTATCGAATATGATAATTTTATAAATATTGAGGATTTATACTATATTTTTAAGCTTTCTAATAAAGTAATTATCATTAATAACCTAGAAAACAAATTACCTGTTATTCCATTTTTAACATTCAATTTAAATAAAGATTTAGATGATAATATAACTTATTCTAATTTAGATCCTTTTGTAAAAGAAAAAATTAACCTAGCCTTTAAACGCCACAATATCTTATTACAAGAAAATAAAATCATTGATAAAGAAATAACTTTAGACTGTTATTTTGAAATTGATAATCAAAAATATTTTTTAAATATTGAATATACAAAACAAAATTTAACACATAAACAAACTCAATTAATCACAAATTTCTTATATTACAATTACAATATTAAGACTGTATATTTATATTTAATTCCATTTTTAATCTATCAAGATTTATGTGTAAGCTTGATATACACTAATGTTAATATTTTAAATAACAGTGAATTTATAAACTCTCAAAAGAATCAAAATTTAACAAATCAGCAAAAACAAAAAATTGATTTCTATTCTACTTTAGATAATATAGATAAATCCTTTATTCAATATTCTAAAGATGATGAAAACTTAGAAGATAAATTAAGACGTTCTTCTTTACAAGAAAGATCAATTCAAGAAATATCTTTTATAGAATTAGGGAATGGAATTATAGCCTATTTAGAAGGATTTGAATATCTTCCTAAAGATGTATTAATTAAAAGATTATCTAATATTGTTGGGACTAATAACTTAGATATAGATTTTATTTTGCTATTTAGAAAAGCAGTCAATTATTTAAAAGAAAATAATAAGGTCATTGAAAAAGACAACCACTTATATTTAGTAAGATAGTTGTCTTTAAAATCTTTATTTTTTACCGCTTTTTTCGATTAAATCTAAATATTCTCTTGGATCAGCTTTATATTTTTTGCATAAAGCCATTACTAAGTCAATTATGTTCCAAATTTCACCAATACCTATGCAATTAGCTAATAATTTAACAAGGAATATTTTCCATCCTTTGCCTTTTAAAACATAGAATTTATCTACACCAAGCCAGCCAAAGAAGAATATTATTACAACTAACCAAATATCAATCTTTTCTTCTTCCATATAATTCTCCTAACTATCTTCTTAATTATAAAGATATAATTTGTTATTCGCAACAATTTAATTTTCATGTATCTTTTAAATTAAACAGGTTATTTATCTTTTTTATTAGAGATGATGAAGCTAATTACACTTGCTATTCTAGTAAATTAGTTAACTTAATCTTATAATCCAAACTCAATATTAAAAGAGTTAAGTTAGTTACTTAATTTTTTAATTAATCTTAACTCTTTTTAAATGTTTTATTATTTAATTAAATCAGTTCCCATGTATGGTCTTAATACTTCAGGAACAGTAATTGTGCCATCTGCATTTTGATAATTTTCAATTACAGCAGCAACAGTTCTACCAACTGCAAGACCAGAACCATTTAACATATGAACATATTCAGTTTTAGAATCTTTTGTTCTTTTAAATCTAATGTTCATTCTTCTTGCTTGATAGTCTAAATCATTTGAACAAGAAGAAATTTCTTTGTAGTTTTGAGTTGTAGGAACATATTTACCATCTTTTTCAACATAGTCATTATAAGAAGGCATCCATACTTCAAGATCATATGTCTTAGCCGAAGAGAAACCAACATCACCAGTAGATAAGCAGACTCTTCTATATGGTAATTTTAATAATTCAAGAATTCTTTCGGCTTCTTTTGTTAATGATTCAAGTTCATCAAAAGAATTTTCAGGTAAACAGAATTTTACTAATTCAACTTTTTGGAATTGGTGTTGTCTAATAATACCTCTTGTATCTCTACCAGCTGCACCTGCTTCAGCTCTAAAACAAGATGAATAAGCACAAAACCACTTTGGTAATTGTTCCATAGATAAGATTTCATCTCTATAATAATTTGTAACAGGAACTTCAGCAGTAGGAATCATCCAAAAATCACCTGGAGTTGTATTGTAAGCTTGATCAGCAAACTTAGGTAATTGACCTGAACCAGTTAAAGAATCAGTATTTACCATATATGGAGGTAAAACTTCTGTATAACCATTAGCAACATGAGTATCAAGCATTAAAGCAGCTAAGGCTCTTTCTAATTTAGCAAAGGCACCTAAATAAAATGTAAATCTTGTACCAGCAACTTTTGCGGCTCTATCAAAATCAAATAATCCTTTTTTAGCACCTAAATCCCAGTGAGCTAATGGCTTAAATGTAAATTCTGTAGGTTTTCCTACATATTTTTCAACTCTATTAGCGGTATCATCAATACCAATAGGTAAAGACTTATCTGGAATATTAGGAGTCTTTAACATAATTTGATGAATCTTTTCATCAATTTCTGCTTTTTGTTTATCAAAGTTAGCAATATCTTCTTTATCATGAGTAATTTGATCCATCATTTCTTTGGCTTCATCATCTTTGTGTTCGGCTTTTAATTTACCAATTTGCTTAGATAAAGCATTTCTATTTGCCTTTAATGCATCAGCTTTGATAATCAATTCTTTTCTCTTTTCATCTAAAGCAGGTAATTCTCTTAAGTAAGAAAAATCATCGTTTCTTGTAGATAATCTTTCAATTACCTCGTCTAAATTTTCAATAACATACTTAACGTCTAACATAATTAAATCCTTTCTTTGTGGAAATAAAAAAATCCCACTAATTACATGGGACGAAATATTCGTGGTGCCACCCAATTTTGTAAATAAATTAATATTTACCTTATTAAGTTAATCTATCAGTAATATATGAAGTTGGATTCTTTATTAATTAACCATATCATTCCACCAATATTGATACTCTCTTTAGATTTAATTAATAAATACTATTCTTCTACTCAATAGACAAAATAAGTATATCACACAATTAAATACAATAGAAAAATTTTGTTAATTTGAATAAATAAACTAATACTATATTAATTGATGAACACGACATTAATTTGTCGCTTTCATGTCGTTTTTGTGTCGCTTTAGTTGTAAATGACATAGTTTTCCCATATAATAATATTACGAGGTGATGTATATGAATCTTAGTAAAGAAAGTGAAAACATAGAATTTAAGAAATCAACAAGCCAGTTAAAAAAATCAATGGATGATATTTGCAGTATTCTTAATAAAAATGGTGAGGGCGTTCTCTATTTTGGAATCAAACCAGATGGTGAAGTCTGTGGTCAAGATATTACAGACAAAACACTAAATGATGTTGCAGAAGAAATTAAAACGAGCATCAAGCCGATGATTTATCCAATAATTGAAGAAATCGAATTAGATGGAAAGAAAGTAATTCGCGTTACATTTTCAGGAAATCAGAAACCATATTCAAGCTATGGTAGATACTTTAAAAGAGTCTTTGATCGAGCTGAGGAAATGACATCTGAAGAACTAAAAGAAACTTTTGCATCTCTTGATTACACTTCCTCTTGGGAAAACCATAAAACGAATTATGGATTAGAAGCACTCGACCACGATGCTTTAAAACGCTTCTACACTCAATCAGTATCCTGTGGAAGACTTGAGCCACTTCCTAGCTATAATGAGGAAGAACTTCTTTTAGCATTAGGACTTCTTGTTGATGGCAAGCTAACAAATGCAGGTTATTATCTTTTCTCATCTAAACAGCCTGTTGTCTTAAAAGCAGCAATATATTCTACAGATGCAAGAATCAACTTCAACGACATTCAAAGATGGAGAGATAATATCTACAACCTAATCGACAAGGGAATCCTTTACATCAAAAATAACATTAGATGGAGAGTTGAAAGCAGTGGTAATGTTCAAAGAATTGAAGTACCCGAAATTCCAATTGATGCAATAAGAGAAATTGTCGTCAATTCCTTTGCTCATGCCAACTATAGAGGTGAAACTGAGCACGAAATCGACATCACACCAACCGAGATTGAAATTTACAATCCTGGTTCCTTCCCAATAAACCTCACACCAGAATCCTTTGTTTCAAAAAGAAGAAAATCACTTCCAAGAAACAAAGTCATCCTCGAGATGCTCTACAAATGTAAGAATGTTGAAATGTTTGGTTCTGGGTTCAAGAAAGTCTATGACCTATGCCAAGCTGCAAACGTCAAAGTTAGCTATGATTTAGATAACTTCGGCTTCTCTTTTATCTTTGAAAGAAAATCCGATGAAAACAAAAAACATTCTTCTAAAAAAGAAAACAATTGGATGAATGAGACTGACAAGAAAGTTATAGATGTTCTTAAAGAAAATCCAAAGCTTTCTTCAAATGAAATCTCTGAAAAACTCGATTTATCAACTAGAACAATTCAAAGAAGTCTCTCTTCTTTAAAAGAAAGCGCTAAGATCAAAAGAGTCGGTACACTTAGAAGAGGATATTGGGAAATCAATAACTAAACTAGGTAATCTATATTATTGATTCGTCTTAAAAATAGACTAAGAAAGCTTGATTAAGCTTATAAATTATCTACGATAATTTTTTCATTTTTAATAGCCTATTTAGCATGTTTATCAAACGACTGATTAGCAAAAGCACAACTTTTATATTGATACATTTATAATTACAAATAATCATTAATTGTAAGCTCAATTTTTTAATTAATAAAAATTCAAGACAATTAGTCTACAACCTTTTCGTATTCACCTTTTTTGTACTCTACAAGTGCAAAAGGTAAACCACTATCTATGAGCGTTTCTATCAATATTTCCCCATCATCATATACTTCACAAACAATACCATTTGTTCCTTTAGGAACGATAAAATCTATTTTACCCCAATAAGTTTTCTTTTCTATCAATGTTTTTATTGTATCACCTATTTTTATTTCCATATTTTGTCCCCTCCTAGTATCAAAGTAATTAATCTAATAATTAAATCTTCTAAGATTTATCTATTCTTTGTAACAATATAACGTTGCCTTAGTTTGAATATTAAAAGACTTAACAGTTATTCATTTTATAACCAGTAGTTTCACATTGTTGATGTTTCTCTCAATTTAAATTTACCTTCCTTATTCTTGATAACAGACAGCATATATGTAATTGTCTCTTTTACTTTCTTCAATTTTCCATTTCCTTGAATCTATATTTTGGTTAATTTTAATTTGATTATTTTCAAAAATAATTGATATTTCACATATATTTTTAGTTATTCCAGTTCCAATCGCTTTTAGAAAACTTTCTTTTGCTACCCATATTTTATAAAAGTCTTCTTCTTTATTTTTGGAGTTTTTCAAATATTCTTTTTCTATATTAGAGAACATTTTATTTGCTACTTTTTCTTTTATAGTAGCAATGTGTTCAATATCGCATCCTACTTCTTTATTAGAAATTACACACATTGCTTTTTTATAGGAATGAGACAAATTAAAACATATTAAAGGATAATCTTCTAAATACGGTTTTCCATATTTTGAATAACTTATTTTGACATCTTTTTCTTTTAAATTAAATTCATGTAATCCAATATCTAAAGCTACTCCAGCTCCTAAGCAAAGCTTTTTATCTTTTTCAAAAATGTAATTTTCACTTTTTTGTTTCCTTGAAAAAGATAATCTATCTATCTGATTATCAATTATTGAATCTACATCAACAAAATATATTTTAAACATAACATTTATCCCTACTACAATTTATCTAATTTTAATCAAACATAATATGCTTTTTGTCTTTTAAAAATTCATTTATCAAAGGTGTGTAAACTATTCTTCTTATTCAATAAATAGTGATTAAAGATTTTTCTTTTAAATATTCTTTCCCTAACTTTTTTAATTCATCTTTTCTTATTAAAAACATATACCTCTCACTTATATACTCATAAGTATTATACTCATGAGTATAATACTAACCAATTTAACAATTTATCATCTTATTGATATCGAGTAAATTATCAATTATTCCATTTTCCATATCATGGATATTGTATAAATTATCTAATATATCAAATGTTTCTTCTAGATTGTGTCTAGCGCTATTCCATCCAATTCCATCGGTAATCCAAACAAAATTAAAGCCTTTTATATCTTTAGATTCTAAAGCTAAATTCTTATAACTTCTTGCAGTTTCGTTTAGTTTAGATCCTCCTCCACTATAGAAATTACATTCTACTGCGTATACTTGATTAAATGAATCTTTGAAAACAAAATCAAACCTTTTTTCTACATTACCATTATTAGAAATATTTGATAAATCTAGTCCAAATTTCTTTTCAATTTCTGATTTATACATTTCCTTAAAATAAGTTTGACCTTTTACTAATCCGGCTTTAATTAAATAAGATTCTACTAAGTCTTCCATTACATTGCCTGTTCTATTTTTTCTACTATTTGTGTCCATTCCTACTTCAACACCAAGTACATAATCAATTAGATTATTTATTATGTGATTTTCTAATAGTTCAAATAATCCAGTGTTTTTCATAAATAAAGCATATTGATCTATAGAATAATTCATGTTTGCAAAATCAAAAGTATAGGTAGTTTTTGTATCAATTATCTTAATTTCAGTTTCTCTTTTTGCTAGTAAAATTGGAATTACTTTAATTACAGATGGATAGTTTTTAAGTATATTTTTAAATTCCTCTTCAATATTATGAGAACCAATCAAGGAATTTAAAATATTTAGCTCTATTTTAATTTTTGATACATTTTCATACACTTTGTTAAAATCAGTGTAATAGTTCCATGTTGATATACTATCTTTCATCGTTAAAAGCCACTTTTCAAATTGTCTTTTCATATCAGTCACCTTTCTTTAGAGAATTAAATCTTTTAATGGTTAAATTTAAATATTCATCTTCTTTTTCAATTCCGATATATCTTCTATTTAGATTCATACAAGCAATTCCGCTTGTCCCACTTCCATTAAATGGATCTAAGACTATATCATTTTCTTTTGTTGATGCTAAAATAATTCTTTCTAATAAAGCAACAGGTTTTTGGGTAGGGTGTTTACCATATGTCTTTTCTTCTTTTTTAGGAAGATTAATAATCCAGACATCTTTCATTTGTTTATTATCATTTATACTTTTCATTAATTGATAATCAAAATAATGTGTTCCTTTTTTACCATTATCAAATAATTTCCTTGCCCATATTATTGTTTCAGTTGAATGAGTAAAACATCTACAGGCTAAATTAGGAGCAGGATTAGGCTTTTGCCAAGTTATATTATTAATAATTGAAAAACCTTCTAATTCTAAACTAACACCAATTGAATAAATATTATGATATGTTCCACTTATCCAAATAGTACCATTATCTTTTAAAACTCTTCTGCATTCTTTAATCCATTTTCTATTAAATTCAAGTTTATCTTGAGCAGATAATGTTTTATCCCATTCACCTTTATTAACCAAAACTTGTTTTCCACTATGGCAAGATATTCCTCCACTTGAAAGAAAATAAGGAGGATCTGCAAATATCATATCTATTGATTTGTCTTCTAAATCTTTTAAAATATCGATGCAGTCTCCTTTGTACAATTTGAAATCTTCTTTTTCAAAATAAGGACTATTCATAATTAGTTATTATCACCTCTTCTACATTCCCTCTTCCACTCGCTTTAGAATTAATCATTCTTTTAGCTTCAATAATATATATGTGAAAACCACTATATAATTTTTGAATAAATTCAGTATTGTGATTAGATAACATTACATAAGCACCTTTTTGTGATAATTTTTTAAAGACATTTGCTAATCTAACTTGTTCATCTTTTCCAAATGGATTTTTTGCATATGAAGTAAATGAATCTTTATCTTCCCATGTATCATAAGGAGGATCAAAATATACAAAGTCTCCTTTTTGAACTTCTTCTACTGCTTTTTCAAAGTCTCCATTTAAAATCTTATATTTTGAATTTTTAAAATATTCTACTATTTCTAAAAAATTAGATTCATTATAACAATTCACTATCTTCTTTTTATTAGATGGAACATTAAAATATCCTTTACTATTTACTCTATAAAGTCCGTTAAAACATGACTTATTTAAATAAATCATTCTCGCTGCTCTTTGATAAATTGGAAGGTTATTAAAATCAGGTTCTTTATCCATTGCTCTAGTTAAATAATATTGTTCTTCTGAATGATTGTTTTGATATTCATCTAACAATTTAATAAGCATTGAATAATCAGTTTCATCAGTAAAACATTTATACGCTTGAATAAGTTCATTATTAAAATCATTAATTACAAAATCTTTTGGAGCAATATCAAAAAGTAAAGCACCTCCACCAACAAAAGGTTCAAAATATCTATTATATTTTTTAGGCATTAACTCTTCTATTTTTTCTAATATTTGAGTTTTCCCACCAGCCCATTTAACAAAAGGATGCATCTAATTTACTCCATTTCTATATTGTGTTCTTCACAAATTTTAGCTATTTTTCTTTTTGCTTTCATTGTCGGTTCACAATGTCCATTTTCCCATCTATTAATAGATGCAAAACACACGCCTAACATAGATGCAAATTCTTCTTGAGTTATAAATAATTTTTTTCTAATTTTCTTAATAATATTTGACCAATTCATAAATAAATCTCTTCCAAAATTATATAACACTTTTATAATTTCTTAAAGACTAGAGCAAAATAAAGAATCTATAGGCAATCTATTATCATATTCAAATAATATAAAAGACAAATTAAGTAAGGATTAGAATCCCACGTGGTGGAATTTTATGTTTTATAAGTTCAAAAAAATTAAAAATAAAAAGTCTGATATAACTACCAGACAGAATATTTATGATGGTGACCTATACGGGATTCGAACCCATGAATGCATGCGTGAAAGGCATGTGAGTTAAGCCGCTTCTCCAATAGGCCATACATGGCGCTCAGTGTAGGGCTCGAACCTACAACCGATCGGTTAACAGCCGATTGCTCTGCCATTGAGCTAACTGAGCACATTCCATGCTTGAATATTTTAACAATACATCAATCAAATTGCAATAGAATTTTTAATATTTTTAGTAGTATTTTTCAAAAAGTTATACAAGAAAATTCATTTATAAAAATTTACATGAATTTTTAACTAATTTATATGCTTTAAATTAAATTTACTAATCCATATTTTTCTATCATTTATAGATTCAAAACAAATATGCTACCACTTATTAAATATATAAATGATATAATCATATGCGATAAAACTATGATTTATTTTGATTATTCAGCTAATTATCCAACTAGAAAAGAAGTTCTTGATGAACTTGTTTTGTGTGAAAATGAATATTATGGAAATACTAATTCCATGCATGAATTAGGTAAGAAATCACATCAAAAATATTTAGAATGTCTTAATAAATTATATTCTTATTTAAATATTTCAAAAGACGAATACGAAATTATATTCACTCCTTCAGCTACATATGCTAATAACTTAGCTATTCAAGGTATTGCTAAATCATATTCTGGATTTGGAGATAAAATATTAACAAGTGAATTTGAACATTCTTCTACTAATACTACTCTTTCTTATTTAAAAGATTTAGGAAAGAGCATAGAATTTGTTAAAACTAAGCAAGATGGTCAATTAGATTTATCTGATTTAGAATCTAAAATAACTCCTTCTACAATCTTGTTATGTGTATGTTTAGTTGAATCAGAAGTAGGCACAATTCAAGAATATGAAAAAATATTAGAAATAACAAATAAATATCCACATTTACATGTTTTATTTGATGTTACTCAAGGAATGTGTAAATTCAAATTTGATTATTCTAAAATGGAAATGTTTACTTTTACTCCACATAAGTTTGGAGGATTAATTGGAACTGGTTTTCTAGTTATAAGAAAAAATACTATCATCACTCCTTTAATTTATGGAGGTAAAGCTGAATCAAATTACAATCCTGGAACCTTCCCGTTAAGTTTATTTGTTAGCAGTGTTAAAGCTATTGAACTTGGATTTAATGAATTAGAAAAAAACTATTCTTATATTTTATCTTTATATGAATATCTTATTAAAGAATTACAAAAGTTAGATAATATCACAATAAATTCTCAATATAAAAATCCTTATATATGTAACATATCAATAAAAAACAAATTAGGTTCTTATATTGTGGATTATTTATCATCAAAAGGAATATGTGTATCTCAAAAATCAGCTTGTTCTATAACAAACACTCCTTCTAAAACTATAATGAGCATGTATCATGATAGAAAAAGAGCCTTATCTTCATTTAGAATATCTTTATCTAATCTAACGACTCTTGAACAAGTAAAAATATTAATAAACACAATAAAGGAAATAAAATAATGGATAATATAGAATTACAAAGACAACAAATAGAAAAAAGTATATTAAAAACATATAAATTCACCATTTGGAATAAATTTATAAAAGCAATTAAGCAATATCAATTAATAAAAGAAAACGATAAAATTTGCGTTTGTATTTCTGGTGGAAAAGATTCAATGCTGATGGCGAAATTATTCATGCATTTACATCAATATTCAGAAATTCCTTTTGAAGTAACTTATTTAGTAATGGACCCTGGTTATAATCCAATCAACTTACAAATTATTAAAAATAATCTACAAATCCTTGGTATTCCTGCAATAATTAAACAAACAAATATATTTGAAGTAGCCAATTCTCAAATTGAATCTCCTTGTTATTTATGTGCAAAAATGAGAAGAGGGGCTTTATATAGATTAGCTAAAGATTTAGGTTGTAATAAAATTGCTTTAGGTCACCATTATGATGATGTAATTGAAACTACATTAATGAATATGTTAAATGCTGGTTCATTTCAAACAATGTTACCAAAATTACATTCAGATAATTTTCCAGGTATGGAAGTTATTAGACCAATGTATTTAATAAGAGAAAAAGACATCATCAATTTTAAAAACTACAACAAATTAACATTTATTCAATGTGCATGTAAATTTACTGAACAATGTGGAATATGCGATAACGGTGGAGGTGGATCCATGCGTTATAAAACTAAAAAGTTAATTTATGAATTAGTAAATGAATATTCTCCTCTAGTAGAAAAGTGCATCTTCCGCGCTGCTTCTAACGCTAATATAGACATGCTACTTGGTTATAAACAAAATGGAAAAATGCACTCATTTTTAGATGATTATGATTCTAAAGGTAAGAAAGAATAATATTATAAGCTAGCTTTATATCCTGCTTTATTAACTGCTTCTATTAATTCTTGAGAATTTAAATTTTCTCCTTTAATAGTAGCAGTTTTTTTATCTAAACTCACTGTTACTTCCTTAACATTTTTAACAGCTATTAAGCTATCGTAAACATGCTTTTTACAGTGTTCACACATCATTCCTTCAACTTTTAAAGTGATTGTTTCCATAATTTTTTCCTCCTTTTCACTTTTAATATTTTGATTATCTTTTGTCTCTTCTTTTTTAGTACTTTTTACTCTAAATAAATATATAGTCAATGCATTTAATACTACAAACACACTTGAAAAAGCCATACATAATGAACCAATCATAGGTGTTAAATGAAACTCTGGATTAATAAATGTTAATACCCCCGAAGCAAAAATTACTCCGATTACATTATAAATAAATGCCCAAAATAAGTTCAATTTAATAGTTGTAAATGTTCTTTTTGATAAAGCGATAACATTTCTAATATCCATTAAATCTTTTCTTAAAAGAATAATATCTGCTGATTCAATTGCAACATCAGCTCCTCCTCCAATTGCCATAGAAACATCTGCGCTAATTAAAGCAAGAGCATCATTAACTCCATCTCCTACCATACAAGTTAGTCCTTTATTTTGTTGTTTAATTTGATTTATTACTTCTTGTTTTTGAGTAGGTAAGACTTCTGCTTTAATCAAACTAATTCCAACTTCATTTGCAATTGCTTTAGCTGTTTGTAAATTATCACCTGTTAGCATTACAACTTCTATATTCATGTCCTGTAAAGCTTTTATAGCTTGTTTAGAATCTTCTTTTATAGGATCTTTTATTCCAATATAGCCAACTTGTTTTCCATTCTTAGTTATATAAATAACACTTGCACCTTGTAAGGCTAATTCATTAGCTTTATCTAAATATATATTTTCTTCTTTTAATATATTTTTATTTCCAATTAAATAAATAGAAGAATCTATCTTTCCTTGTAATCCTACCCCATCAATACTTTTATAATTATCTACTTTCTTTAAACAAGCATTGTTTTCTTTAGAATAATTAATAATTGCATCTGCAAGAGGATGTTCAGATTTTGCTTCTATAGAATAAATAACATCTAACAAATTATCTTCTTCAAATCTAGCTTCGATAACTTTAGGTTTTCCAAGCGTAATTGTCCCTGTTTTATCTAATACTACTGTTTTAATTTTATGTGCATTTTCTAATATTTCTGCATTTTTAATTAATAAATGATTTTTAGCTCCAACTCCACTAGACACCATAATAGCTACTGGAGTAGCTAAGCCTAAAGCACATGGACAAGCAATTACTAATATTGAAACTGCATAATTTATAGCATCAGATATACTACTTGAAATTGTATTAGTAAGACTTAAACTCATAAATACAATAAAATCAATTAAGGCTAATAACATTATTATTGGAACAAAATAATAAGCTATTTTATCAACCAATTTAGAAATAGGCGCTTTAGAATTACTTGCTTCTTCTACTAGCTTAATAATTGTATTAATAGAAGTATCTTTACTATCTTTAATAGCTTTTACTTTAATATATCCACTATTTAAGATAGTAGAAGCAAAGACTTTATCATTTATATTTTTAAATACTGGGATTGATTCACCTGTTATATTTGATTCTTCTATTGAACCACTTCCATCAACTATAATTCCATCAATAGGGATTTGATCACCTTTTTTTACTACAACTATATCGTTAATTTTTAAACTAGAAGCATCTACTTCACTTAATTTACCATCTACTTCTAAATAAGCTTTTTTAGGAGATAAATTAATCATATCTTCAACAGCTTTAGTTGTCTTTTTCTTACTTAAGGTTTCCATATATTTACCAATAGAAACAAAAGAAAGAATAGTAGCAACTGATTCAAAATACAAATTGTGCATGTATTTTTCAACTAGTTCCATATTCATATGACCTAATCCATATCCAATAATATAAATACTTGCTATGCCATAAATAAAGGAAACACTAGCCCCAATAGCAACTAAAGAATCCATATTTGGAGACTTATTAATTAAGGCTTTAAATCCTCTTATAAAATATTCTTTAAATAAGAAAAAATATGGTAAAACTAAGATAAATTGAGTAAATGCAAAGCTAATTGCATTTTCATGTCCACTTAGAAAACTAGGTAAAGGTATTCCAATCATATGTCCCATAGAAATATAAAATATAGGAATTAACAAGATTAAACCAGTAACCAATTTTCCAAGTTGATGATTATTATCTTCTTTTTTAATTTTATTATTTTCCTTTTCACCTTGTTTAAAAGCTTGATATCCAGCTTTTGATACAGCTAGGGTAATATCTTCTATTCTGCATTTAGAATTATCAAAATCTACAACCATTGAATTAGTTAATAAATTAACATTAACTTTATTAACGCCTTCTACTTTTTCAACCGCTTTTTGAACATGAGCTTGGCAAGAAGCACATGTCATTCCTTTTACATCAAATTTTGTTTTCATTATTTGTATTTATTAAAAAGGTTGACTATTTCATCTAATACCTTTTCATCTCCATTATTGATAGCATCTTTTACACATGAATGAATGTGTTTATCCAATATTTCACCTGATAAAGAATTAATTGCGGCTTTAATAGCAGATAACTGCATTAAGATATCTTGACAATATCTATCATCTTGAACCATTTTATTAACACCATTTAATTGACCAATTATTCTATTCAATCTAGAAGTTAGTTTTTTCTTTTCTTCTAAACTTCTATTAGTCTTTTTATTGCAACAACATTGTTCCATTTTATACCTCCTTATATTATTACAATATACCTAGGTGGGGTATATAATCAACAAATTTGCTCAAAAATAAAAATTCCTCATAGAGGAATCCTTATTAAGGGAAGTAACTACAGTTCATAAACGAAGACTAACTAACTTACCAACAACAAATTGTATTAACTGAGGACTTTAACACTTATATTAATTAAGAAAGACAAATGTTTAACGATGGACTTAATTAATATTTTTCATCTAGAACCGGAAACAACTTTTCTATAGTTATCTTCCCTACTTATATTTTACCTAATTATAGTAAAAAATCAATACTTGAACTATGAATTTTTAAAATAATTTAATTTTAACCGCTTACTTTGCTAAATTAGCGTAATATTTATTTCTTTGTTCTTCCCATTTAATCTTATCTTCTTGGGTAATTTGTCTAATTACTTTACATGGGTTTCCTACTGCAATAACATTGCTAGGAATATCTTTAGTAACTACACTATTTGATCCAATTACAACATTATCGCCAATTGTTACTCCTGGATTAATAACTGTATTTCCACCAATCCAGCAAGAATTTCCTATTTTCACTTTATAGCCATATTCTAATCCACTATTTCTAACATCTTTATCAATAGGATGACCAGCTGTATATACGCATACTCTAGGAGCAAAAAACACATTATCGCCAATTTCTACATCGTTAACATCTAAAATAATACAATCAAAATTAGCGTAGAAATTATCACCAATAGAAATATGTCTACCATAATCACACATAAACGGTTTATTGATAACTGGATTCTTACCAACTTTTTTAAATATACCTCTTATTAATTCTTCTCTTGTTTTATTATCCGAGAATTTAGTTGCATTGAATTTATCTAAAAATTCACATTTTTCTAAATAATAGCGATAAATCTCTTTATCATCACAACTATATAATTCACCATTAAGCATCTTTTCATAATTTGTCATATGAATAACCTCCAAGGAAATTATAAAAACAAAAGAATAGATATTCAAACCTATTCTTTTATCACTTAATCAGCTAATTTATCAATTTTTTTAACAGTTGATTTGATATCAAATCTTTCAATCTTAGTTTTTATATTTCCTAATGTGATAGTAACAATTGAATTAGCAGAAGCTGAAATCTTATCAGCACTTACTCTAATTGAATCAGATTCTTTTTTAATATCAAGAACTTCTTTTTCTAATTTCTTAATTGGATCTTCAAAGTATTTGCGTTTCATTTCTTCAAATTCTTCTAGGATTTTATTACTTTCTTTAAATTTGTTTGCTTCTAAATTTTTAGATGTAATTAAGTCTTTGTATTTTAAGCCAAGAGAATAAACAATACTTAAAAATGAAATAAAGTATTGAGGTCTAACAACATACATATTCTCATATTCATTGACTTTACGAATAGGGGAATCATTATCAGTATCCCATTCTAATTCAGAAACTAATAAGGCGTATTCAAGTTTTCTCTTGTTTCTATCATCATCTAATTTCTTAAAGTGATCAGCGTTTTTCTTTTTATTAGTAGAAACATTAGATTCATTTTTCATTTCTAAGCAAACAGAAGTTAATAAATTTTCCTTACTTGAAGAATCATACATTTTAAAATAAAAATCTGGTTTAGTTCCTTCTTCTTGACCATCATCTTTTTTAACATCATTTGCTTTTTCCCAAGTACAATTGTTAAATGCACCTGCAGCTTCATAGTTTCTAAATTCACTAGTGCACCATTTTTCTAATTCTTCACCTAATTGTTTTACGTTTCTTGCTGACTTTTGTAAGCTTAATTTATTAAAATCATTTTTTAAATCATCGATTTGTTTTTGATATAAATCTTTTTGTTTATCAAATTCAATTAAATCTTTAGCCTTAGTTTCAGATTTTGCTTGCTCAATTTCTATGCTAAATGTTTGAATCTTGTTTGATAATTTTTCTTTTTCTAAAGTCAAAGAATTAATTTTTTCGGTTAATTCCTCAATCTTTTTATCGTAATCAATTTTAATTTCTTGTTTGTTCTTTTCTTTTTCAAGTTCTACTTTTGTATTGAGGTTATTATTTAATTCTTCTAATTTTGTTTTTAAATTTTCATTTTCAAGTTGTAAATTTTTGATAGATTTTTCATAATCGCTTTTAATTTCATTAATCTTATCTTTTTGAGAATTTTCAAATTTTAATGTTATATTATCTGTTTCATCTTTTAAATATTTTTGATAATTTAATTTTTCTTGTTCAATTCTTTGTTTAATTCCTTCTTCTTTATTTAATTGGATTATTTCATTTATATAATTAACATCAACTTGATTTATTTTACTTAAATCAATTAAATCATCTTTTTTACAATCTTCTAACAATTTTAAGACTGTAGGGGATACTACTTTTACTTTACTAGAAATGTCTGCCATATATTTCTCCTTTATTACTTTTATAGCATAGCACATCAAATGTACACTTTTATGTACAAACAAAAAGAAGGGGCTGTTGAAAAACCTAAATTTTAAAAAGGGTGGATTAACAGTCCCTTTTTTCATGAAAAAAGAGAAAATTCTATTAAAATCTTCTCTTTTGATAAAAT
>CAVHUN010000068.1:0-7097 GCA_963639175.1 uncultured Prevotella sp. | reverse complement strand
GTACTTTTGATTATTCTCAATCACCCTGGTAAATAACTTTAATTAGTTATTTACCTTTTTATTTTGAGAGGATTTCAAAGAATAATTTCTTAATTTGATCTGCGTAATTTTCAATTGTAAATGTAGGAGAAGACACAAATTCTTTAGCTTGTTTTGCATAATTAAATGTGTCGATATTAACAATGTAATTGTAGAAATCTTCAATTGTTTCGCCAATAAAACATGTTTGTTTATCTATTAATAAATCATATAAAAGAGGATTTTTACTAGATACAATAGGAATATTTTGTTTCATTGCTTCTAATAAAATTAAAGAATCAAAATGAAACTTATCTGGCAAGAATATACAGCTAGCATTTAGTAATAATGAATGATATAACTCTTCAGGAATATTTCCTTGATAATGTAAATTCATTATCTTATTTGTTTTAGCGTAATGTTTAGAATTTGATAAAATACCATTTCCACTTCCAAAAAAGAAGAATTCAAAATCTGGTAAGATTCTAGCAAGAGCTTCTAAAGTATCTAAGCCTTTAGAATAATCATATTCACCATAAGAAATTATAATCTTTCTATTATCAGGTAACTTGTAATATTTTCTAAAAGCTTCGTTTTCAACTTTAGAATATTCTTTTTTAGAATAATCTTTTACACCTTGATAAATAACATTTTTATTAAATGGACAATTAAAATGACTCAATATCAAATCTTGGCAAGAAAAATTACTAACTAAAGTAATATTGTCTTTTTTATCTTCAATTTGTTTAAACAATTTTGAAAAGTTCGCTTTAAATTCCCCTTCAGAATCTTCTATTTCTTCAATTTTAAAATCGTTTAAATCGTTAAATAATGACAAAATAACTGGTTTTCTTTTATTTGGTTTTACCATTGAATAATAAGCTTTTAATTGATTTAACGATAAAAGATAAACAATATCGTAATCTTGATTGAAATTATATGTGTAACTTATATTTGCTTCTTGTAAAGCGTATCTAAGTATATATCCATTTCTATCAAGGACAAATTTATTGTTATCTTTATCGCCATTTAAACACAATAAAACTTTTATATTAGAAATATCCATATTATTCTTCATCTTTGTTTTCTTGATCACTAACAAATTGTTCTAATTCTTGTTCTTGATTAGGTTTATTTATTTCTACTTGTTCACTTGGAACAAAGTTTTCAGCTTCTTTTTCTAATTCTTCTTCAGCTTCTGAAATAGATACAGAAGAAATATGTTCATTATCTTTTAATGTTATAACTTTAACACCAATTGTTTGTCTATTTGCTTCATGAATATCACTTAATCTAGTCTTTAAAACTGTTCCACCATCAGTGACAATAATAATTTCATCTGTTTGTTTAACGGCTTTAATACAAACTAAATCACCGGCTTTTTCAGAAACTTTAATAGCATATACGCCTTTTGAGCCTCTAGAAGTAACTCTAAAGTCACTTACTAATGAACGTTTTCCATAACCATTTGATGATAATGTAAAGATTTGATCTCCACCTTCTTGAGAAGTACAAATTCCAACAACTTCTCCTCCATCAGTATTAATACCTTTAACACCAATTGAAGTTCTACCTGTAGGTCTTACATCACTTTCTTTAAATGTACAAACTTTACCTTTACTTGAAGCTAACGAAATATAAGCTTCACCATCAGTGTATTTAACATCGATTAATGAATCATTTTCTAATAAAGTAATTGCAATCTTACCATTCTTATTAATATTTTCAAATTGATCAGTAGATGTCTTTTTAACAATACCTTGTTTTGTTGCAAATAATAAGAAGTGATTTTCATCGTAATTATCAACTGAAATTATCGATAAGACTTTTTCATCTTTTTCAAGATTAATAATATTTACAATAGGTAATCCTTTACTTGTTCTACTTCCTAAAGGAATTTCATATCCTCTAATTCTATATACTTTACCAAAGTTAGTGAAGAATAAGACATCTGTCTTTGTTCTTGAATGGACTAAAATATCGACAATGTCGTTTTCTTTTGTTTCCATTCCAATAACGCCAATTCCGCCTCTATTTTGAGTTCTAAAAGCAGATGGTGAAACTCTTTTAACATATCCTGATTTAGTAAGCATGATTAAAATTTCTTCATCAGCAATTAAATCTTCATCTTCAGTTGTATATTCACCTTCTCCAATTTCAGTTCTTCTTTCATCTTTGAATTTATTCTTTGTTTCTTCTAATTCATCTAAGATTAATTGTTTTAAAACATCGTAATTAGATAAGATGGAATTATAACGTTCAATATCTTTATTTAATTGATCAATTTCATCTTGAAGCTTATTAATTTCTAGATGTGGCAATCTTCTTAATGGCATATCTAAAATAGCCTTAGATTGAATTGCATCTAATGAGAATGTTTCTTGTAATTGTCTATCAGCGATTTCTTGAGTATCAGCGTTTCTAATAATTTCAACTACTTTATCAATATTATCATGAGCAATAATTAATCCAACTAAGATATGTAATCTTGCTTTAGCTTTTTCTAGATCGAATCTAGTTCTTCTTTCAACAATCTTTTCTTGGAATTTAATATAAATTTCAAGAGCTTGTTTCATATTTAAAAGTCTAGGAGCACCTTCATCAAGAGCTAACATATTAACTGGGAAATTAGATTGTAAAGGAGTGTATTTAAATAAGTGATTTAAAACAATTTCAACATTAGCGTTCTTTTTTAAATCAATTTGGAATCTAGTTCCAACAGCATGAGAAGAGAAATCGTTAACTGAAGCAATACCTTCAATTTTCTTTTCATCTATTAAATTCATTATTCTTTTTGCTAATAATTTCTTATTAACCATGTAAGGTAATTCAGTAAATATAATTGAATTTCTTTCACCTTTTTGAATAATTTCGTATTTTCCTCTTACAACTACGCTTCCACTACCAGTTTCAAAATATTTTCTAATTCCAGAGCGACCTAAAATAATACCACCACCTGGAAAATCAGGTCCTTTAATATATTGCATTAAATCAGTAGGAGTTAAATCAGGATTTTTAATTAATTCTTGAACTGCTGTAATAGTTTCATATAAGTTATGTGAAGGAATATTTGTAGCCATACCAACAGCAATACCTGAAGAACCGTTAATAATTAAATTAGGAATCTTTGCAGGTAAAATTTCTGGTTCTTTTCCTTCACCATCATAAGCATCGACAAAATCAACAGTATTTTTATTGATATCTTTAACCATTTCAACTGAGATTTTAGCTAATCTAGCTTCTGTATATCTCATAGCAGCTGGTTCATCACCATCTTGGTTACCATAGTTACCATGACCTTCTACTAATGGATATCTAGTTGCAAAGTCTTGAGCTAAATGTGCCATAGCACCATAAATAGCTGAATCACCATGAGGGTGATATTTACCCATGACATCACCAACAATTCTAGCTGACTTTTTAAATGGTTTATCAGGAGTATTACCTGATGATTGCATTGAATAAATTATTCTTCTTTGAACTGGTTTAAAACCATCTCTTGCATCTGGTAAAGCTCTAGCGACAATAACTGACATAGCATAATCAAGGAAGGACTCTTTAACAACTGGTCCCATTTCCATGTCTTCAATACCACCTTCTATACCATCTTTTACGCCACTAATTCCACTGCCTTTTTCTTTTTTAGCTTCTTCTTCAGATTCTTCTACAATGTTATTTGTATTTTCTTGTTTATTTTCTTCATTTTCCATAATCTAATACTCCCTTTTATTAGTTGATATCTAAGTTCTTAACAAACTTAGCATTAGCAGTAATAAATTCTTTTCTTGGTGTTACTGATTCACCCATTAAATTAGTTAAAGCATTATCAGCTTCTTCTAAATCTTGAACTGTAACTTTCCACATTTTTCTTTTTGTTTTATCCATTGTAGTTTCTGCTAATTGGCTTGCATCCATTTCACCTAAACCTTTATAACGTTGTAATGCATATCTTGCATTAGCAGGTAATTTAGATTTTAATGGTTCAAGTTCTTCTTCTTTAAAGCAATAATAATCGTGTCCTTGATATGTGAGCTTATATAAAGGAGGTTGAGCAATATAAACATAACCATTTTCAATTAATGGCTTCATATATCTAAAGAAGAAAGTTAATAATAAGATTCTAATATGAGAACCATCAACATCAGCATCAGTCATGATAATAACTTTATGATATTTAGCTTTACTAATATCAAAGTTTTCACCAATACCTGCTCCAATTGCTTGAATCATATTTTCAATTTCAGCATTCTTTTCAATTCTGATATCAGAAGCTTTTTCAATATTTAAAATTTTACCTCTTAAAGGAAGAATAGCTTGAGTGTAAGCATCTCTACCATTTTTAGCAGAGCCACCAGCTGAATTACCTTCAACAATAAATAATTCTCTTTCTTCTGGATTTTTAGAAACACAATCAGCTAATTTATCTGGTATACCACCAATTCCTGATTTACCAGCTACTCTATTTCTAGCATTTTCAGCTGCTTTTCTACTCTTATATGCGATAGAGATTCTATCAAACATTGCTTTACCATTTTTAGGATTTTGTTCTAAGTAATCTCTTAATTGTTCACCAACAATACTTGAGACCACTTTTCTTACTTCATCATTTCCTAATTTACCTTTTGTTTGTCCCTCGTATTGAGGATCAGGGTGTTTAACTGAAATAATTACTGTTAAGCCTTCAGTAACATCATCAAAAGAGAAATTATCATCGTTATCTTTTAATAAGCCTTTGAATTTGAAATATTTATTTAATTCACGAACAATAGCTAATCTAAAGCCTTCTTCATGAGTACCACCTTCAGCAGTTCTAATATTGTTACAGAAACTCTTTACAGTGTAATATTGAGACTTTGTAGGTTGAATAGCTGCTTCAACATATATATTTTCAGCCTTACCATCAAAATACATGACTTCTGGGAATAATAATGTCTTTCCTTGATTTAAGAAAGAGACATATTCAGCAATACCACCTTGATAGCAATATGTTTCTTGATAAACTGGGTCTAATCTATTATCAATTAATGTTAAAGATAATCCTCTAATTAAATATGCTGTTTGTTTTAAATATTCTGAAATATTTGAGAATTCATATTTAATAGTTTCTTTAAAAATTGTTGGATCTGGTTGGAAATTAACTGTTGTACCAGTTTTAGAAGGATCACATTCACCAATTACATGTAAACCTGGTTCAAGTGTATGTCCACCATTTACAAATGTAATTTGATGAATCTTACCATTTTTATATACTGTAACTGTTACTCTTGTTGATAAAGCGTTAACTACTGAAGCACCAACACCATGTAAACCACCAGAAACTTTATATCCATCTGAGCCATCAAATTTACCACCAGCATGTAATACTGTATAAACTGTTTCAACACCAGATAAACCTGTATCAGCAACTATATCTACTGGGATACCTCTACCATCATCTTCTACTGTTATTGAGTCATTCTTTTCTAATTTAACAACTATGTTATGACAATATCCAGCTAAAGATTCATCAACAGCGTTATCAACGATTTCTCTTACTAAGTGATGTAAGCCAGTTGAAGAAGTAGTACCAATATACATACCAGGTCTTTCTCTAACTGGTTCAAGTCCTTTTAATACTTGAATATCTTTACCAGAATAATCACTTTTAGCTTTTTCAGCATTTCTTTCTTGTTCAAAGTCAACTTTTTCGAATTTAACTTCTTCTTCGTTTAATTCATTTTCTTTTTCATTTGCCATATTTATACCCCTTTATTCATTAATTTTTCTATATTTATAGTATTTATACATCCATCTTCAAATTTTAAATCTGTAGTAGTAATAAACACTTGTTCTTTCGATTTTAAATATTCCAAGAGCAATTCTTTTCTTTTAGTATCTAAATCAGAAAAAACATCATCCAACAATAATATAGGTTCTTTGTTGTATTGTTTTTTTAAAATATTATCTAAACTTAGATATAAAGCTAATACAACTAATCTATTTTGGCCTTGTGAAGAATAAGAATATACTTCTTTATTATCCAAATAGGCTATTAGATCATCTCTCTGAGGTCCTATTAATGTAGTTTTCTTTTTTCTTTCTTCAGATTTTATAGAATCGAATTTATCTTCCATTTGTTTTAAGAATTCTTCTTTTGAATTCACTTGCACTAAATTAGTTATATATCTAAGTTCTAACTTATTAGTTGTATCAAATAATTTGTAATAGATATCTGCTATCTCTTTATTCAATAAATTTACAAGTTTGTTTCTTTTAACATAAATCTTATAAGAAACATCTATCAGTCTTTTTGTAAGAATATTAATAACTATTTCATCTTCCATATACAAAGAATTATTTCTTTGCTTTAATATTTTCTTAAAATCAGTTAAGTCATTTAAATATTCTTCTGATAATAAACAAAGTGAAGAATCTAGAAACTTTCTCCTTTCTTGTGGCTCATTTCTAAATAAATTTACTGACATAGGTGAATACACCACACTTAATAACTTACCTATTATTTTGTTAACAGATGTTTGCTTTTCACTATTTAATTTAATGAGCTTTCCTTTTTTAGTAATATCAGCTTCAATTAAATTATTTATTTGATTGTCAATATAACTTATTCTAATTTGTGCTAGTTGTTTATCAAACATTATTAGATTTTCATCGTTAGCTTTTTTAAACGATCTAGCCATTGTCAAATAATATATAGCTTCTATAAGATTAGTTTTTCCTATAGCGTTAGGACCAACTATCAAATTAATTCCTTTTTCAAATTCAATATGCAGTTGATCATAATTTCTAAAATTAACTAAATCTAATCTTGAGACGTACATATTTTATAAGTGATAGAAGAAATCTTTATAAGGTCACCTTCAAATAATTTTCTACCTCTTCTTTGTTCTAATTCACCATTTACAAGGACTTTATTTTCTTGTAAGAAGACTTTTTCTTGCCCTCCGTTTGAAATTAGATTAATAAACTTTAGAAATTGACCTAAAGTGATATAAGTAGTGTGAATTTTTGTTTCTTGAACCATATAAATAAACCTCTATAGACTATTTTATTATAGCATAAAAGTTTTAACTATATATATT
>CAVHUN010000067.1:0-4768 GCA_963639175.1 uncultured Prevotella sp. | reverse complement strand
GCTCATATCTTTCTTGATCAGAATAGTAATGATGCTTTTCTTTCATTAATAAAACCTCCTAGCTTTCATACTAGAAGGTTAACAAATAATTGATTCACTTGTTAGGGTGTTATTTTTTGACGTATACGCTCATATCTTTCTTGATCAGAATAGTAATGATGCTTTTCTTTCATTAATAAAACCTCCTAGCTTTCATACTAGAAGGTTAACAAATAATTGATTCACTTGTTAGGGTGTTATTTTTTGACGTATACGAAGGTTAACAAATAATTGATTTACTTGTTAGGGTGTTATTTTTTGACGTATACCTCTTATTTTCCCCAAAAAAGTCAAGAGCAAAAAGAAAAATAGCGGTTTTTACGCCACTATTATTTATATTAAGATATTCTTTGTATATTTTATTATACTAGAGTTCGTTTGCTTTTTATTTTGGTGGAGCTGACGAGGATCGAACTCGCTACCTCCTGCGTGCAAAGCAGGCGCTCTCCCAGGTGAGCTACAGCCCCAAAATTGATTGCTTTAATAACTTATCACAAAATAAATGTTTTGACAATACTATTTTTACAAATTAAACTATTATTTGTATGAAAAGATATGGATTAATAGTAAATAACTCTTATAAATTAATAAAAGCTAATAAATACAAAACAGAAAGATTTATTGAAGAATTTAATAAATTAGATTGTCAAATAGATTCTATAGATACAATTTCACTTGGTTTATGTATTAAAGATAATAAACCATTTTGCAAATTAGATCTTTCAAAGTATTCTTTCGCTTTATTTTTTGATAAAGATGAACAAGCCTGTAGATTATTAGAATATTTCTTACCTGTTTTTAATTCTAGTTTTTCTTTAATTAATTGTAATGATAAATTCAAAACATATTTAACTCTTATTAATAATAATGTAAATATGCCTTTAACTATTCCTAGCCCAATTTGTTATGATGAAAATTACAATCAAGATAGTTTTAATAAATTTCTAGATTATGTTGAATCTAATCTAGGTTACCCATTAATTTGCAAGTGCTGTTATGGTTCTTTAGGCTTACAAGTGTTTTTAATTGAGTCTAGAGTCCAATTAGAACAAAAATATAAAGAATTAATTTTCATTCCTCATTTATATCAAAAATACATTTCATCTTCTAAAGGTAAAGACTATAGAATGTATGTTGTAGATAATAAAGTAGTAGCGTGTATGCTAAGAAATAACCCATCTGATTTTAGAAGCAATATCTCTTTAGGAGGAAAAGGATATAATATCACTCCTAGTCAAGAATATATTGATTTAGCTTGTAAATGCTCTTCTCTTTTAAAATTAGATTATGGTGGAATTGATTTATTAATTGGAGAAGATAATAAACCAGTAGTTGCAGAAGTTAATTCAAATGCTTTTGTAAGTGAAATAGAAAATGTTACTAAAGTAAATGTTACATCTTTAATAGCTAAACACATCCTAAATAAGTTAAAATAATAAAGAGGTTTGTTGTTATGGAAGAAAAGTTAATAATTAATTACAATTCAAATAAAGAAGTCACTATTGAATCTTTAATTCCTGAAAATAAAAAATATAAATACATTCGTGCAGAAGTAGATGATAGATTGCGCGAACTATCTTTCAAAGTTAATCATCCTTGTAAAATAGAATTGTTCTCTGTTGATTTTGATTCAGAGGCCATGCTAATTTATAAAAACACTTTGATGTTTGTTGTTGCTATGGCCTTGCATAATCTTTTCCCAGAAGAAGAAATGTTATTTTCAAATGATGTTTCTAGATCTATTTTTATTAGACCTAAGCATTTAGGTACTTCATTTTCAGCTAGTAAAATTTTCTTATTAAATAAGGAAATTAAAAGAATAACTGAGTCTGATTATAAAATATCTAGAATTCAAATAGCTAAAAGTAAAGCTATTGAAGACTATACTAGATTAGGAATGAAAGATAAGTTAGATATTTTAAAATATAGAAAAGAAAACTTTGTTCATCAATATGTTTGTAATGGATATATTGATTACATGTATGGATATATTGCTCCTTCTACTAAATATGTTTCAAATTTCAACCTTATTGCTAGAGCACCTGGTTTTTTAGTCCAATTCCCTAGAGTAGAAGAAGGTGGTAAAATTCCTCCATTTATCCCTGAACCAGTATTTGAAAAGACATTAGAAGATGCTAGAGATTTAGCTACTAAAATCAATTTAAATACTATTGCTGGTATCAATAATTTCATTAAAGAATACGGAGCTAATGATTTAATTCAAATGTGTGAATCAATTATCACTAATCAATTAGCAGATTTAGGTTCTCAAATTGTAAATAGCCCTACTAAAATTAAATTAATTTGTATTGCTGGTCCTTCTTCTTCATCTAAAACAACTTTTGCAAATAGACTTAGACTTGAATTGATGTCAAGAGGTTTATTCCCTATTAGAATTTCTTTAGATGATTATTATATTGAAAGAGATAAATTACCAAAAGAAGAAGATGGCAGTGTAGATTTAGAAACTATACGTGCTCTAGATGTTCAATTATTTAACGAACAAATGTTTAAATTAATTGAAGGAGAAGAAGTCACTCTTCCATATTTCAATTTTAAAACTGGTAAATCAGAAAAAGGTAGAACTTTAAAATTAGGAGAAAATCAACCTATTATTGTTGAAGGTATTCACGCATTATCAGAAGAAATGACTGCTTCAATTCCAACTGATAATAAATTTAAGATCTTTATTGCTCCTCAAGCTCAAATAAATATTGATGACCATTCTCCTATTTCTTTAACTGATTTAAGAATGCTTAGAAGAATTGTTAGAGACTATCAATTTAGAAATTCTCCTGTTGAAGAAACAATGGAAATGTGGCCTAAAGTTAGAAATGGTGAATTCACTTGGATTTACAATACTCAACAAGAAGCTGATTTTGTTTTCAATTCTTTCTTGTTTTACGAATTATGTGTAATGAAAAAGTACGCTTATCCTCTTTTAAATAAAGTAGAAAAGACTTCTCCATATTATGTGATTTCAAGAAGATTGATATTATTCTTAAAATATTTTGATACCATAGATGAATCTACTATTCCTTCTAATTCTTTAATTAGAGAATTTATTGGTGGTTCTTGTTTTAAAGATGTATAAAATGAAACAGAAAAAAGTAATTAAATATTCAAATTCAAAAAATCAAGATTTTTCAACTGTTGCTGTAGCACCTGGAAAATTAGAAGCTAATTATCCTTTTATTAGAAAAAGTTTAATTTATAGAATTAGCTCCCATTTATTTTACAATTTCGCTAAAACAGTTCTTTTTCCTTTTGAAAAATTAATCCATCATACAAAAGTTGAAAATAAACAAGTTATTAAATCCTTAAAGGATACTGGTTTTTTCATCTATTCAAATCACACTACAATTTCAGATGGGTTTCAACAACAAGTTATGGTTCTTCCTTATTCTAAAAAAGGATATGTAATAAGTATGCAAGATACATTTTGCTGCAACAAAGTCTTCCAAACTATATTAAGTATGTTAGGTGGTATTCCTATTCCTTCAGATTTAAAAAATGGTAGAAACTTTTTAAAATGTTTAAAAACTAGACTAGAACAAAAAGCTGCTATAGTTATCTACCCAGAAGCGACAATTTGGCCTTATTATACTGGTCAACGCCCTTGTAAAAAAGGCGCATTTAAATATCCTAGAACTTATAATGTCCCAGTTATATTTTCTTGTACGACATTTAGAAAACCAAGAGGGCTATTTAAATCATTAAAAAAACCTAGAATAGTCATTTACCTTTCTGATCCTATTTATCCAAACAGAATGCAAGCTGAAAAGATGGATGAAAATAGAATTAAAGAACTATATCAACAATTTATAGAAGAAAAGTCTTCTATAAAAGAAAACTACGCTTTATATGATTATGTAGCTGAAGACTTAGAAAAAGACTATTTAAATAATCCTAACTTAAACGATTTAATTGATAATTATAACAATGATTCTAATAAAAAGGAGCAATGATTATGTCTAATATTAAAATGTACAATGGTGTTAGTATTCCAAAAATAGGTTTTGGAACATGGAGAGCTCAAGAAAATGAAGCTTATCAATCAACTTTATGGGCTATTAATAATGGTTTTAATTTAATTGATACAGCTCAAGGATATGAAAATGAAGAAGAAGTTGGTAGAGCTATTAAAGATTCTAAAGTAGATAGAAAAGAATTATTTATTACATCTAAATTAGCAAATAGTATAAGAGGCTATGACCAAACTATTGAAGCATTTAATATTTCATTAAAAAAACTTGGCTTAGATTACCTTGATTTATTTTTGATTCACTGGCCTAATCCAATTAAATATAGAGACAATTATGTTGAATATAATAAACAAACTTGGAAAGCCATGGAAGATTTATATTTACAAGGAAAAATAAAAGCCATTGGTGTTTCAAATTTTATGATTAAACATCTTGAACAAATTCAAGATGGAGCAAGAATTAAACCAATGGTAAATCAAATATTACTTTTCCCTGGATTTACATATTCTAAATTAGTAAATTATTGTAAAGAAAATGACATTGTTGTTGAAGCCTATTCTCCTTTAGGAAGACCTAGTTTAGTAACTGATAATAGAATTGTTGATCTATCAAATAAATATAGTTGCACTCCAGGTCAACTTTTATTAGCATATCAAATAAATAAAGGCATTATTCCTCTTTCAAAATCAGTTCATCAAGATAGAATTATTTCAAATTTAAAATCTCAAGATATAATGTTATCT
>CAVHUN010000066.1:61856-92266 GCA_963639175.1 uncultured Prevotella sp. | reverse complement strand
TTTATGACATATATTATCTTTTAAAGATAAAGAAGTGTTATACTTCTTTAAAGCGGACTTGTTTCGCTTTTGTTCAAACGTGTTAAAATAATTAACGAAAGTAACAAGAAAGTTAATTATTTATGATAGAAATAAGAGAATGTAAAAGTAGAAAAGAAAGAAGGAATTTCTTAAACTTTCCTTTAAAGTTATATAAAAATAATCCTTATTTTGTTCCACCTTTATATTTAGATGAAAAGAAGATATTTAAAAGTAATTATTATTACAATAAAGTCTGTGAATCTAAATTTTATAATGCCTATAAAGATAATAAAATGGTAGGTAGAATTCAATTTATTCTACAAAAAGAAGCCAATAAGAAATGGAAACAAAAAAGAATAAGATTTACTAGATTTGATTGTATAGATGATCAAGAAGTTGCCTCTAAATTATTTGAAAAAGGCTTTGAATTTGCAAAAGAAAAACAAATGGAAGAAATAGTAGGCCCACTAGGCTATTCTGATTTTGAAAGAGAAGGATTATTAATTGAAGGATTTGAATATGATTCTACATTTGAAGAACAATATAACTATCCTTATTATCAAAAATTAATAGAAAATATCGGCTTTAAAAAAGAAATCGACTGGCTAGAAAGAAGATTATTTCCAAAAGCTAATATAGACCTAGAAAAATATAAAAAGATATCTAATACTATTTTAAATAGAGCAAACTTAAAATTATTAACTGATATTACAATAAAAGATGTCTGTGTAAAATACGCTGATAGACTATTTGACTTAATTGATGAATCATATGAAGACTTATATCAAACAGTCCCATTTTTAGATTCTCAAAGAAAAGATGTAATAAAAGCCTTTAAATTAATATTAGCCCCTGAATATATAAGAATTATAGTAGATAAAAATGATGACCCAGTTGCATTTGGATTATCATTTCCAAGTATAGGAAAAGCTATGCGAAAATCTGGTGGGAAATTATATCCATCAACATTAATAAAACTAATAAAAGCTATAAAGCACCCTGAAGGATTAGACTTAGGCTTAGTTGGCATAAAGAAAAAATATTTAAATAGTGGAGTAGCAGGCGCAATATTTATTGAAATATTATCAGCATTTGCAAATGGTCAATATAAATTCTACGAAACAAATTTAAATCTAGAAGATAATATAGAAATTCAAAAAAACTGGGAAAAGTTTGAAAATATTCAACATAAGAAAAGAAGAGCATTTGTAATAAAAGTTAATTAAATAAGTAAAGATTATTTGTAAATTGAAAATCAAGCTTGCTTAATATTGTAAATGTAATTTGAAAGATAATGTTCTTTAATTATTAGTAATAAATTAAAGAGTAGATTTTGTATGTGAAAATTTTGGATTTAATTTTAAACTTAATTTTGAAATAAACTAAATTAATATATATTTTTTGAAAACTCAGTGTTGGAAAAGGTGACAAAAATTTGCGTATGTTTACAAAAATTGCTAAAAATTGTTAAAAAATGAAATTATACGCAAATATTTATTGCGTATTTGCTCTGCATTGAAATAAAATAAAAGTGTAAAGAATATTGATTTAGAGGTAAAATTATGAAAATTCAAAGAGTTAAAATTGATGGTTTTAAAAATTTGTCAAATGTAGATGTTTCTTTTGGAAGATTAACTGCAATTGTCTCTATAAATAATTTGGGTAAGTCTAATTATTTAAAAGGGATAAATTTTGGCGTTACATTTCTTCATGCAAATCCTTCTTCAAGAACTTTGATGCTTGCTAATAAAAGCCTAATGCCTTTTAATAAATCAAATTTTGGAAAAGATTTTTATTTTGAAATCGAAATGAAAACTAATATAGAAAACATAAGCTATATTGTAAATTATTCTTTGAAAACAAAATGGTTATATAAAAAAGATGATGAACCAGTAATTATTTCAGAATGTTTGAAAATCAAAAGGGATGATTTACATCAAAAATTTACTTCTGTTATTGAACGTTCATTTGATGAGTGCTTTTATAAAAATACAATTAATGCAAGATGTACAACAAAATTAAAAGTTGAAAAGATGGAACTTGCAATCAATAAATTGAATGCATTTGATAATTTGTTTTGTATTGATATCATTAGGAAAATTAATGATGTTTCTTTATATATTGAAGACACTTTTGATCCTAGAGCTATGTATAATTCAGAACCGGTTTTAATAAAAGAAATTGGAAATGTAATGTTTAAATCTAAAAATCTTCCACAAGTTTTATTTAAACTTAAGGAAATGAATAAAAATAAATACGATTTAATTGAAAATGCCTTTATATCATTATTTCCAAATATTGAGCAATTAAATGTTCAAGATGTTAAAATTAATGTAAATAATACTGAATTACCAGATAATTCATCTTTATCTATTTCAGATAGTATTTACTTATTATCTTTTAAAGATAAATATTTAGTTGCACCAATGAGTTTTGAAGAAATGTCAGATGGTGCTAAAAGAATTTTAGTCTTGTTAACTAGAATTGTTTTAGCTGAAATGTCAAATGTATCATTAATTGTTATTGAAGAACCCGAAAATTCAATTCATCCAAGTTTATTAAATGCGTATATTCAAGTTATTTCTCAACTTTTAGATGACTCAAGACTTGTTTTTACAAGTCATTCTCCTTATATCATCAGCTATTTATCTAATGAATCAATATATGCAGGTTTAACTGATGGAAATGGTGGAGTAAAGTTTAAAAAGGTAAATATGAAACCATTAATTAAAGATGCTTCTGAAGTAGATATGCTTACAGGTGATTATTTATTTTCAATTATCTATGATGGAACTAATCTACTTGAAGACTATTTAGAGGATTAGTTATGAGAAAATATATTGTTATTTTTGTTGAAGGAGAAACGGAAGAAGAACTATATAAAAATTACATCATACCTAGAGTTAGAGCCAGTATGCCTAATAAAAAATTAGAATGTGAAGTAAGTGTTTTAAATGTAAGAGGAATAGGTGGATTTAAAAATGACTCAATAATGAAATTGAAAAGACTGATGGAGAAAAATCAAAATAAAGAATTTGTGGTTGTAATGTGCTATGACACTGATATATTTGAATTTGCATCTGTACCTCCAATTGATTGGGATAAAATTCAAAACAAAATAGAAAAAATAGGTGTATCTCAATTTATTCAAATTAAAGCTAATAAAAGTATAGAAGATTGGTTACTTTATGATGTTTCAGGTATTTGCCATTGGTTAAGAATTCAAGTTCCTAATAGATTAACTGGTAAAAATGGATATAATAAAATACAGAATTTATTCAAGAGTGGAAATAAAATCTATATTAAAGGAAAAAGAGTATCTGGTTTATTACAAAGATTAGACATTGCAAAAATAATGGATAAAGCAAGTGAAGAACTAGAACAATTGATATCTATTTTGAAATCAAAATAACACACCAAAAGTTTAAATTTTTTTATAATTAATTAATATGAACAATTAAATTGCGTTAAAACTAGATAGCACAATATAAGAATGTAAATTATTCGAAAATTATATCGGAAAACCGATATAAAAAAAGCTGATTTTATGCTTGCTGTTGGAAGCAATGTATCATTATAAATAAAAATGTCACTAGTTTTGTCACTAATTTTGTCACTAGTTTTGTCACTAATATATTAATGGAAACTACAATCATTTTTATTTAGTGTTGCACTTGATTTGAGAAATTACCTAATCTTAAAGATGATATTCTTTCTATTTTATTTCTTTAATTTTTATAATCAACAATATTATTTTTGATTGCTTTTAATTATCAATCTTAAAAATACAAATCAATATTAATGATAAAACAAGCAATTATTGATATAATATTTTTTGATATTGGTAGATAAAATATGGAAAAAAATAACAAAGAAAAGAAACAAGAAAATAAAAGTGAATACACTCCAATGATAGAACAATATCTTGAAGTAAAAAAACAACATCCAGATTTAATTATTTTATATAGAATAGGTGATTTTTATGAGATGTTTTTTGAAGATGCTTTAACATGTTCAAAAGAATTACAATTGTTTTTAACTGGAAAATCAGCTGGAAAACAAGATAAAGTTCCTATGTGTGGAATTCCACACCATGCTTATTTAACTTATGTTCAAAAACTTTTAGAAAATGGACATAAAGTAGGAATTGTTGAACAACTTGAAGACCCTAAAGAAGCAAAAGGATTAGTAAAAAGGGATGTTATTCAAATTATTACTCCAGGTGCTAATTTAGAAATAAAAGGAAATGATAACAATTATTTAGCTTGTTTATTAGATTTTAAATTTTTATATGTTTTAGCCTTAGCAGATTTATCTACTGGTGAATTAAATGTCATGAATGTTAAATACACATATAATGATATTTTATCTACTTTAGTAAATTACGATGTTAAGGAATTAATTATTCCTACTTCTTTAGATGCAAATTTAATTAATACTATTAAAACTAATACAAAAATTTGTATCACATATTATAATAACGACCATATTGATATTACATATGAACCACTTTTTGAATATTTAAAAGATCAAAGACATATTACATGTGTAAGCTGTTTAATGAATTATTTAAAAGAAACTCAAAAAAGAGACTTAGATTATTTTAAACCAGCAAATAATATTGTCTTAGATAAATATTTAAGATTAGATTACAATTCTAGAACAAATCTTGAATTAACTAAGAATTTATCTGGAGATGGAGACTATGGCACTTTATATTGGTTATTAAATAAAACCAAGACTCCAATGGGGGCTAGATTGTTAAAAAATTATATCAATGAACCAAGCGCTTCTTTAGATGAAATAACTCATAGACTTAACATGGTTCAAACTCTTATAGAAAAGTTCTTATTAAGAGGAGACTTAATTACTCAACTAGATAAAATCTACGATTTAGATAGATTAATTGCAAGAGTAGGATTTGATTCATGTTCTGGGAAAGAATTACTTCAATTAAAAGCTTCTTTAGAAGTAGTTCCATTTATTAAAGATATCTTAAATCAAATAAACGATAATGAATTTAATCAAATTCAAAATGGTATATCTGATTTTAAAGAATTGACCTCTACGTTAGAAAACGCAATTGATCCAAATTGCCCTAACACAATTAAAGAAGGTGGAATTTTTAAAAAAGGTTTCAATGCAGAATTAGATAGAATTATTGATATTTCTACAAAAGGAAAGAATTATTTATTAGATATTGAATCAAAAGAAAAACAAAAGACTGGAATTAAAACATTGAAAGTTGGATATTCTAAGACCTTTGGTTATTTTATTGAAGTAAGTAATGGAGCCCTTAGCCAAATAAAACCAGAATTTAATTACATAAGAAAACAAACTCTTACAACAGGTGAAAGATTTATCACTCAAGAATTAAAAGATGTTGAACAAGAACTTTTACATGCTCAAGAAACTAGAATTGACATGGAATATAAATTGTTCCAAAAGCTTAGAGAATATGTAAAAGGCTTCACAAATCAAATTCAGCTTTTAGCAACTAACATCGCAATTTTAGATGTTATGTGCTCATTAGCTCTAGTCTCAAGTCAAAATAATTATGTAAGACCAATCTTTAATAAAGAAAGAAAAATAGAAATTATAGATGGAAGACACCCAGTTATAGAAAAAGTAAATCCAGCTAAACAATTTGTCTCTAATTCATATATTATGGATAATTCTTTAAGCGTATTAGTAATTACTGGTCCTAATATGGGTGGTAAATCAACATATATGAGAGAATTAGCCTTATTAGTAATAATGGCACAAATAGGATGTTATGTTCCTGCAACTAGCTGCTCATTATATGTGTTTGATGCTATATTTACTAGAATTGGAGCAAGTGATGATTTAATTAAAGGCGAATCAACTTTCATGGTAGAAATGAGTGAAACTAATCGTGCATTAGCTAACGCCACTTCTAATTCTTTACTTTTATTTGATGAAATAGGAAGAGGAACTGCTACTTATGATGGAATGGCACTTGCGCAAGGAATAATTGAATACATTGTTAATAATTTGCATGCAAAAACTCTATTTTCCACTCATTATCATGAAATTACTAAGATGGTAGACCACCTTAAAGAAGTAAAAAATATTCATGTTTCTGTTTTAGAAAAAGATAAAAATATCACTTTCTTATACAAAGTAGAAGATGGACCAATGGATAAATCTTATGGTATTAATGTAGCTAGATTAGCTAACTTACCTGAACAAGTGATTTTAAGAGCAGAAGAAATATTGCAAAAATTAGAAAACAATAAAATAGACTACGATAAATTAAAAAGTGCAGTAATAACTCAAGAAGTTAAAAAAGATGATGAAAACAAAGAAATAATTGATACTTTAAAGAAATTAGATCCTCTTACTTTATCACCTTTACAAGCCTTGAATTTATTATATGAATTAAAACAAAAGGTGAAATAAAATGTCAAAAATAAAAGTAATGTCTCCTACTCTAGCTAACATGATTGCAGCTGGAGAAGTAATAGAAAGACCATCATCAGTAATTAAAGAATTAGTAGAAAATTCCATTGATGCTAAAGCTAAAAATATTCAAGTACAAATTTTTAATGCTGGAAAAGAACAAATAATTGTAAAAGATGATGGAATAGGTATGGATCAAGAAGATGCATTATTAGCTTTTAAACGTCACGCTTCTTCAAAACTTACTTCTATTTATGATTTACCAAGAATTTCAACTTTAGGCTTTAGAGGAGAAGCTATTCCTTCTATTGCATCTATTTCAAAAGTTGAACTATATACTAGTGATGGAAAAAATGGAACTCATGTATCTTCTTCTCCTGATGAAGAATTAATAAGTGAGCCTAGTTCACTTAGACTTGGTACTACTTTTGAAATAAAAGAATTATTCTTTAATACTCCTGCAAGATTAAAATATTTAAAATCTGATAAAACAGAAACTCAATCATGTATAGAAGTAATTCAACATCTCGCTCTTGGTTTTCCTTCAATCTCTTTTAAAATGTATGTAGATAATAACTTAGTATTAAATACTACTGGAAGAGGAGATTTATTAGAAGTAATTTCTATTATATATGGAAATAACATCGCTAAAAACTGCATAAAAATTGATGTAGTAGGAGATGGATTTACTGGTACTGGCTTTATTGGTCATCCTTCTTTTTCTTATTCAAATAGATATAATATTTTAACTTTTTTAAATAATAGAACTGTCTATATTCCTAAAGTAAATAAAGCGATTATTGATGCATATAAAGATTATTTACCTCCTTCACGTTATCCAATAATCTTTATCAGCTTTGATGTAGATTATTCATTAGTAGATGTAAATGTACATCCAACTAAAAAAGAAGTTAGATTATCTTGCGAAGATGATTTAGCAAAAAGAACATATAATCAAGTTTTAGTAAGTCTAAGTAAAACTAGAGGAAGTTTTGATCAAGTTGAAATTCCTCAAGTAAAAGTCATTTCTTTTTCAAATGAAACTAAACCTAGTTTAGATTCATCTTCTTTATCAAATATGAGTTTGGATATTAATACTAAACCTGTTGAATTTAATTCAAACATTGATTTAAATCAAGATAATTCAACTTATATAAATGACAAGCCATTTGAAGAAAAATTGACATTTGAAGATTCCTCTACTTTAAATGATACTAATCAAAATATTCAAACTCAAATAGTTGAAAATAAGCAAGGTGGATTTAGTGTAGCTAACGCTAATGGATTTATCAGTGATGTAAATGTTAAAAATATCGTGGTAAAATCCAATAATTTCCCATCTTTAGTACCTATTGGTCAAATCTTACAAACTTATATTGTTTGTGATTCAGATGATGGAATGTATTTAATTGATCAACACGCAGCTGCTGAAAGAATTAATTTTGAAAAGTGTGAAGATGAATTTAATCAAGATATCACTTATCAAATTCCACTTATTCCAATTATTGTTGATTTAACTCCTTCTTTAAAAGCTAATTATGATCAAGAACATATAAAGGCATTACAAGAAGTAGGCCTTTGCACTTCTTATTTTTCATCAAATTCAATTAGAGTAGATCAAATTCCTACTAGTTTAGTTGGAGAAGAAAATATAGGAATAGTTAATGATATTATCACTCAAGTATTATCTGATAGAAATATTTCTATTAAAGAAGTAAAAAGATTAGCGATTGCAACTAAAGCTTGCAAAATGTCAATTAAAGCTAATCATATCTTAACAAAAGAATTGATGGTTAAATTAATTGAAAATTTATCAAAATGTAGAAATCCTCTAAATTGTCCTCACGGTCGTCCTACAGTTGTAAAAATATCTAAATACGATATTGAAAAATTATTTAAAAGAACAGGATTTTAATCATGATATATGTAATTTTAGGACAAACTGCCTCAGGTAAAACTGGACTAGTAAGTAAACTAGCAAGAGAATTAAATTTACCAGTAATTAATGCTGATGCATTTCAAATATACGATAAATTAGATATTGGCTCAGCTAAACCAACTAAACAAGAAATGGAAGGAATTGATTTTAATTTAGTTGGTACATGTTCAATTTTAAATGACTATTCAGTTAAAGAATATCAACTTCAAGCAAGAGAATTAATTGATAAATATATCTTACAAGGGAAAGATATTATTTTATCTGGTGGAACATTTTTATATGTAAAAGCCGCACTTTTTAATTATGAATTTAATAAAGAAGAAATTGATCCAACCTTAGAAGAATTAGATAATGATACTCTATTTAAAATGCTAGAAGAATTAGATTATCAAACTAGTTTAATAATTGATAAAAATAATAAAAGAAGACTAGTAAGAGCAGTCAACATGGCAAAAAACGGAGTAAAAAAATCAGATAAGCATTTAGATAATACTCCTATTTATCCATGTAAGTTTTTCAACATAGAAATATCAAATGAACAAATTAATGATTCTATTAATAAAAGAGTAGAAATAATGTTTGAAAATGGCTTAGTAAATGAAGTTAAGCAATTATTAAAAGAATATCCAACTTCTTTACATGCCTTTAAAGGAATTGGATATAAACAAGTAATTGAAGACTTACAAGAAAATAAAACTGAAAAAGAAATGATAGAAGATGTAAGCTTAGCTACTAGACAATATGCTAAAAGACAACGGACTTTTTTAAGACATCAATTTCCAAATATTATTAATTTATCAAAAGATAAAATATATGATTATGTCTATTATGATGTAAATAGAAGATTGAGAAATAAAGCGAGTATTAAACCAATTTGTTTAAATAATATAGAAAAACAAAATGTCTTAGTAGTAGGAGTAGGAGGAGTAGGTTCAATAACTTGTTCTAGCTTAGTAAGATTAGGCGTTAATAAAATTACTATTGTAGATAAAGATGTAGTAGATGTATCTAATTTAAATAGACAAATTTTATATACAAGAAAAGATATTGGACTTAAAAAAGTTGAAGCTTGTAAAAATAAATTACTTGAACTAGATGAACATTTGAATATTACAACTATATGTGATTTTTATAATGATAATTTAGTAAGTGAAGACATTACATTTGTAATTGATTGTATTGATGATACATCTGCAAAAGCTAATTTAGCTTTATATTGTTTAAATCACAACATTCCATTTATTTCTGCTACTGGAAGTGGACTTAGATTAGATTCAACAAAATATTGTATAGGAACTTTATTTGATACAGGAGAGCCACTTGCTAAAGCATATAAAAAGGCCTTAGCTAAAAAAGGCTTTACTGACTTTAAGAAAATTAAAGTTGCATATTCAAAAGAAGTCCCTCAAAAAAGAATAACTTCTTATGTTGGTAGTAATGTAGCTTGCCCAAATGGAGAAGGACTTGCAATTATTTCTTATTTTATTGATTTTAATAAATCAAACTAACTAGAATATTAATAAGTTAGAAGGTGAAGTATATGAAAATTAAAAAGATTACTCAAGTAGGTAAAAAAATAGGCCTAACAAATAAAGATTTATATTTATATGGAAATTACAAAGCTAAAATTGTCTCTTCTTTGGATAGTCAAAATTTAGGAGAAGTAGTTTTAGTAAGCGCAATTACTCCAACTAAATATGGAGAAGGTAAAACAACTACTGCTATTTCATTAGTCGATAGTTTAAATTATTTAAATAAGAAAGCTATATTAAATCTAAGAGAACCATCTTTAGGCCCTTATTTTGGCTTGAAAGGTGGAGCAACTGGAGGAGGAAAAAACTCTATTCAACCAGATGAAGATATTAACCTTCATTTTAATGGTGATTTCCACGCTATTACTTCTGCTAATAACTTAATCGCAAGTTGTATTGATAATACAATTTATTGGGGAAATAGCTTAGATTTAGACCCATCTACTATCAAATTTAAAAGATGCATTGATATGAACGATCGTTCATTAAGAGATTTTAATTACAAAATTAAAAAAGATGGACAAGAAGTTGAAAATGGTTTTGTAATTACTGCTGCAAGTGAACTAATGGCAATATTTTGTTTAGCTAAAGATGAAGATGATTTTATTTCAAGAGTAAACGATATTATTATTGGCTACACCTATTCTAAAAAAGAAGTATATGTAAAAGACTTACATATTTCTAACGCTATTAGAAAATTAATTAGACAAGCTTTATATCCAAACTTAGTTCAAACTGGATACAATAATCCATGTGTAATTCATGGGGGGCCATTTGCAAATATAGCCTGTGGATGTAATTCCTTAATAAGTTTAAATCAATCGAGAAAACTAGGAGATATTGTAGTAACTGAAGCTGGATTTGGTGCAGATTTAGGAGGAGAAAAATTTTTAGATATCATTTCTCAATTATCTAATTTAAAACCTAAATTAGCAGTCTTAGTAGTAACAATAAGAGCTTTAAAATATCATGGAGGAGAAACTCAAGATAATTTAAAACAAGAAGATTTAACTGCCTTAGAAAAAGGAATTCCTAATATGATTAAACACGCTTCAAATTTAAAAAAGTTTGGAATTGATGTAATAATTAATATTAATAAAACTCCTTTTGACACCAAAAAGGAAATTGATTTTTTAGTAAATAAATGTGAAGAATTAAATTTGATGTACGCTATTAATTCTTCTTATCAAGTCGGTCAAAAAGGCGGGGTAGAATTAGCAAGAAAAGTCATTGATTATTTAGAAAATCATAAGCAAAGTAATTATCATCCTCTTTATACAAAACAACAAGATGTTAAAGAAAAGATTGAAATTATTTGTAAACAAATATATGGTGCTAAAAATGTAATATATTCTTTGCAAGCTGAACAAGATATTAAAGATATTAAAGAAAATCATCACGATAAATATTATGTTTGTATTGCTAAAACCCCATCTTCATTTTCTGATGATGCAAAATTAATTAACGATCCAAAAGATTTTGATATTCATATAAATAGAGTGAACCTAGCAAATGGTGCAAAATTAATTATTCCTATTACTAATTCAGTAATGTTGTTACCTGGATTAGGAAAAGTTCCAAATGCTGTATTAATGGAGAAAGAAGAAAAATGATTGAATTATTAGGAAAACCAGTAAAAGAAGAAGTAGTTAAAAATATAGAATCTTATATTAATAAAGGTGTCACCTTTTTTGGTTATCTTATTTTTAATGAAAAATCTATAGAAGCTACAATATATGCAAAACAAATTGCTAAAAATCTTGATAAATTTAATATTAAATATGAAATGATATCTGTTTCAACATATTTAGAAGCTAAACAATCTATTATTAAAGCGAATAAAGATAAACTTGGCATGATATTTTTATGTAGACCATTAATGGTTGAAAATCAAGAAGAATTAGTAGAGATGATTGATCCAAATAAAGACCCAGATATGCTAACAAGTCTTAATTTAGGAAAATTAGCTAAAGGGGATTTAGATTATTTATCTGGAACAAGTATGGCTTGTAGAAAAATAATCGAATTTTACAATATAAATTTAACAAATAAGAGGGTTTTAGTTTTAGGTAGGTCTATTTCAGTTGGGTTACCTATATGTTTATTAGTATTAAAAAAGAACGCATTATTAGAAGTAGTTCATTCTAAAATTGATGGAAATAATATTTCTAATATAGCTAAAAATGCTGATGTAATTATTTTAGCAACCGGCAAACAAGGCCTTATTAAAAAAGAAGATTTAAATTCAACTCAAATTATTATTGATTGTGGATTTCATGAAAATGGTTCAGGAGATTTAAATTTTATTCCTGAAGTAAGTATGTATACTCCAGTTCCAAGAGGAGTAGGTCCAGTAACTATAGTTTGTTTAATTGAAAACGCCTTAAAATTAATATCAAAATTATAAAAAATTAATGTCATTAAGATATTTATTCTTGATGGCATATTTAGAATTTGAAAAATTATCCTTTAGTTATATAAAAGATAACAACACCTTAACTATCTTAAAAGATTGTTCGTTTAGATTTCCTAATGTTGGATTAGTTAGTTTTTTGGGTGAATCAGGGGTTGGAAAAACTACTATTTTAAATCTAATTGCAGGATTTATTACTAATTACCAAGGAAAAATTAAACGCAATTACAATATTAACGAAACTGGATATGTATTTCAAAACTTGTATTTAATTGAGTATTTAAAAGTTAAAGATAATATTTTGCTTGGAAAGATTTTAAATGGAGAAGATTTAAAATCCAATTATAAAGAAGTGAAAAAATTGCTAAGCCAAGTAAATATGGAAGGGTATGAAAATAAAAAAGTAAAAGAATTATCTGGTGGACAAAAAGCAAGAATTGCTTTGCTTAGAAGTATAGCTAATAAATCTAAAGTCTTACTTTTAGATGAACCAACTGGTTGTTTAGATTCTCAAAACGCCATTAACATAATGGAAATAATTAAGAAATTATCTAAAGATATGTTAATAATTATGGTAACCCATAATAAACAATTAGCTAATCAATATTCAGATTACATTCTTCAAATTCAAAATAAAAAGATAGTCTCTTCCACCCCAGTTAAAAATAATGTTGAATCTTTTCAAGTTGAATCAAAACCTAAAAAAGGAAAAATTAGGATATATGAAAATGTATTTTTATCATTGTCATTTTTAAAAAGTAAATTAAAAAAAGTCGTGTTTTCCTTATTATTTATGTCAATTTGCTTTTGCTTAATGTGTGTCAGTTTGAATTTAATTTTTTCAGGTAAAAAAGCCTTAGTAGACTATACAAAAGGAAATATGGACTATACTACAATAAATTTGCAGCAAAAGAAAAAATATCAATTGAAGAACAATTCAATGAGCTTAATAAAATTAGATTTATTAGACTCAAAATACAAAAAGAAAATTAAAGAAAACTTTGAAATAGATTTTTATTCTAATTTGGAATATTTTTTACCTAGCGCCATATCTTTAAAATACAACGGTATATTTTATGATGAAAAAGTTTCTTTATTACCTTGTTTTCCTCAAATAGAAAAATTAGAAAGTGGATTAATACCTACTAAATATAACGATATTATAATTAATAAACCTTTATATAATTTTTTGAAAACTAAAAATTACAATAAAAAAGGATTATCGTATTTAAGCTCAAATAGTGTTGAGTCTAGATATTTATCGACTAGTGTTAATGATTTAGTTGAATTTGATTTAAAATTTAATATTGTCGGTATTTCTAAAGAAAATACTTTGTTTAATAAATTTATTATCTATTATCCATACACACTGATGAAAGATTATATATTTTCATATAAAATGAAAAATTTAACAGAATTATGTAATTTTTCTTACGATGTAAATTTAGGATATAGAATTGAAAATTTAAGTTATGAAAATGATTTGTTAACTAGTTTAAAGACTTTAGCATATGTAAAAGATCCTCTTTTATTTGATGAATTTATAAAAACTAATTTTAAAGACGAAATAAGTATATATTCAACTACTATTGACTTAAATAATTCAATTTTAGAATTGATGGATTCTATTTCTAAACTAGTAATATTATTTTTAATATTAAGTGTTATTTCTTCATTGTTTTTAGAAATAGTAATTGTTGAAAACTTATATCAAGATAAGAAAAAAGAGTTAGCAATTTATCTATCTTTCCATATAAATAAAAAACAGTTTTTAAGACTAGGAAAAGGGCAAGTATATATTTTATTTGCTTTGAATATGTTTATTACTTTTTTAAATTACATAATTATTTCTTTACTAGGTAATTATTTCCTAAATAAGTTTAATTTACCAAAGTTTTTTAGTCTATCTATCGATTTTAAAATTGTAATTATCATTATGCTAGTTTCATTTGTAATTAATTATATTGCAAGTATTTTCCCTTTAAAAGGAATGTATGATTCAAATTTATTATCAAGTTTAAAAGGAGAATAATTTATGTTTGAAATAAGAAATCTCACTTATATTTATAATAATAAAACTAAGGCAATTGATAATATCTCTTTTAAGTTTGAACAAAAAGGACTTTATTATATTGTTGGCGAATCTGGTTCAGGTAAATCTACTTTATTAAATTGCTTATCTAATTTATTGACTGATTTTCAAGGTGAAATATTATATAAAGAAAAGTCTATTAAAGAATTTGATAAATATGAACATGAAGAATATTTACGTAGTCAAATAGGAGTGACTAGTCAATATGATTATTTTGAAGATAAATTGTCAGTTACGGATAATTTGATGATTTGTTTGAATATTTTTGATTTAACTAAGCAAGAAAAACAAAATCGCATTAATTATTATGCTTCTAAGTTATTATTAACTAATTTATTAAATAAGAAAATTAATAAACTATCTGGTGGTGAATTAAAAAGAATGAACATATTAAGAACATTAATAAAGCAAACTGATGTTTTAATTTTTGATGAACCAATAGGAAACTTAGATGAAGATAATAGAATAAGAATCACTAAATTATTTGAAGAATTAGCTTTAGATAAATTAGTAATAATTGTCACTCATAATATAGATAATATTAAAAATTACACTAAACAAATAACATTAAAAGATGGAAAGATAATAAAAGTAAATAATGGGAATTTAGTGGTAAATAAGGTTAATAAATCACTTCCTAATAAAAGAAAAAAAGTAAATGTAATTACAAATATTTATTATTGCTTAAAATGCTTAATTAAGAAAGGAAACTATTTTTCGTTTTCTTTATTTGCAACTAGCATCGCTTTAACTAGTATAGGATTAATTGTCTTACTTACAAACTGTGTAAGTTTATGTTTAGACACTATGTTAAAGACTAGTTTTACAAATAATACAATGCTAATAAAACAAAAAGAGAACACATCAAGTATGTCTTATTATAAAAGTGGAAATGAAGCTTCATTAAATTATCTAAATAGAAATTACAATGATTACATTATCAATATCAGCTATTATTATGATATTAATTTTGAGAATGTTTTTCAAAATGGTAACTCTGCTTATTTTATAAAAGACAATTTAAAGATGGAATCCAAGTTATCTTCAAGAGACTTTAATGAATTTGTCTATTATAAAGAAGTAGAAGAATTGAGTGAATATAATTATGTTCTAGAAAACGATGAATTAATTCTAGGATTAAATTTAGAAACTATATATTCTTTAGCTAATTTTTTAAATTTAAAAGAACCTACATCTACTAATTTAAATAAATATTTAGCTAATCATTCTTTAGTCTTATTATTAAAATTATCAAATAATGAATGGGGTTATAATTTTGAAACGCTTTTTAATATCAAATATTTTATAACTACTAATAAAAATAAAATAATTCACACTAACAAATATTTTAGTGAATATTTTGTAGAAGAAATGCTTCAATTTAAAACTTATGATGATTTGTCTTACCAAAAAGAAGTGCCTTGGTGTTATTTTAAAGTTCCATATATAAGTTTAAAAAACGAATTGAAAGAAGATTTTTTTATAAATGTAGAAGAAGATAAAAACTGCAATAATTTAATATTTGAAAAAGTTAATAAAACTAAAATGCCTAAATATTATGGAATTGATGAAAAATTTTTAAAGAGCAGATATTTTATATATTTAGATTATCAAAATGGTATTAAGGTTTCTGATATTAATAAAATGTTTAAAAATTACAATCAATATATTGACTATATTTTATATTCAGATTCTATTTATTATTGCTCAGATGAAGGAACTTTAAGTGGATTTTTAAAACCAGTATACGTATCTAATAAGAAAGAATTATTAAACAAAATAAGCGATTATAATTATCAATCTGATTTTGATTTACAAGGATTTCAAGGAACTAGTATCACTTATGATAAAGGGGTAATTATGGGGGATTTATCAAATATAAACGATAATCCACTATCATTTAAGTCTTATATAGAAAAAATGGATCTTAAATTAGGAAGAATGCCTTCTTCTTATAAAGAGATTTTAATATCTTCTAATTTAGCAAAAGAATTATTTATAAATGAAAGCTTAGCTTTAGATAAAAAGCTATATATAAGCATGTTAACTGAAATAGTTTATAAAAATGATGGATATAAAAATGTATTTAAAGATGGGGAATTAATAATAAGTGGAATAGTAGAAGATGAGAAAAACTTGATATATCAAAAGCCTAGATTTATTCATATTATTGGACAAGAAATGTTTGACATTAAATTAAGTGAATCAAACATTGATAAAGTAGTTGTTAATTTTAAACAAGGACTAGATATATCTAATTTATTAAACGATTTGAAAAAGAATAATAAAAATTACGATTTCAGCTTACCTTGTTTACAAATTCAATTAGAAGTTAAAAAAATAGTAAATTATCTTGCTATATTTTTATATTCATTTGGGGCCTTTTCTTTACTTATTGCATCTAGTTTATTGATTGTTATTATTATTTTATTTATCAAAGAAGATAAGGATAAAATATTTCTTTTAAAACTGATGGGTTATTCAAATAAAGATATAGTAGATTATTACTATGTATTCAGTTATTTAATTGGTTTTTTATCATATGTGTTTTCTATGTTTAGCATATATTTTTGTTCTGTTGTTTTTAAAAATCAACTGCACGATTTACTAGGTGATATCAATTATGAGATTTATTTGCAAAAGATATATTTAATTAACTTCTTTTTGATTTTTATCATATGTAGTCTCACTTGTTTAGTTGTAAAAAAATCTTTGTCAAGTAAAAATAAGAAAAAGTCTAAAAATTTATTGATAAACATATTTAAAAAGCAAGACTAAAATATTAATTATTTATAAATGAAATCGGTTACAAAATTTCAATGCAAAATTAAATGTAAAAAGTTTAAAATTTCTATCAAAATCTTAATCATTTTTTAAATTTAATGATAAAATTATTGTGTTAAAGTTATTTAATTTTTAACAAGAAAGGCTAATGTTTAATTATGAAGGGTACTGTTAAGATGTTCAATAAGGAGAAAGGCTACGGCTTTATTAAAGCCGAAGATGGTAAAGATGTCTTTTTCCACTATTCAGCTTTAGAAATGGACGGCTATAAAACAGCTGTTGAAGGCGAAAAAGTTGAATTTGAAGAAGAACAATCTGATCGTGGTTTAAGAGCAAACCATGTTAAAAAGATTGCTAGTGCAACTGAACAATCAAAATAAGCGTATATAGATATACTAAAAGGCTTCTAGTAAGCCTTTTTTTTGTTGTCTATTTGTGATAAAATCTATAGGCTTATTAATATAATTAATAAAAGTTAAGGAGAATATAAATATATGTCTTTAAAAGCTGGTATTGTTGGTTTACCAAATGTAGGAAAATCAACTTTGTTCAATGCAATTACTAATTCTCATGTCATAGCTGAAAATTACCCATTTGCTACAATTAATCCAAACACAGGAATTGTTGAAGTAAAAGATTCTAGATTCGATCGTTTGTGCGAATTATTTAAACCTAAAAGTAAAGTTAGAGCAACATTTGAATTCACCGATATTGCTGGTTTAGTTAAAGGAGCTAGTAGAGGTGAAGGCTTAGGAAATAAATTTTTAGGAAATATTAGAAACTGCGATGCTATTGTCCATGTTGTAAGATGCTTTGAAGATTCTAATATCATCCATGTTGAAGGAAATGTCGATCCAATTAGAGATATTGAAACTATCAACTTAGAACTTATAATGGCTGATGTTGAAACTATTACTTCTCATTTAGAAAAGACTACTAAAAAGGCTGTCTTACAAAAAAATAAAGATGCTATTGCTGAATTAAATCTTTTAAATAAATTACTTCCATTTTTAGAAAGCGGTAAATCAGCTAGAGAATTCAATATGTCTAGTGAAGAAAAAGACATGTTAAAGTCATTGAATCTTCTTTCTTTAAAACCAGTTATATATGTTGGAAATGTCTCTGAAGATGCTTATGGTAATCCTTTAGAAGATAAATATTTTTCTAAAGTTAATGAATATGCTTCTAATTCAAATTGCATCGCTATTCCTGTATCAGCTAAAATTGAACAAGATTTAGCTCCTTTATCAGAAAAAGAAAGAAACGAATATTTAAATATGCTTGGCACTAATATGTCAGGATTAGATAAATTAGCAAAAGCAAGTTACGATTTATTAGGCTTAAGAACTTTCTTTACATGTGGAGAAGATGAAGTAAGAGCTTGGACATTTAAACAAGGCTATACAGCTCCTGAATGTGCTGGAATTATTCATACAGACTTCCAAAAAGGTTTTATTAAAGCAGAAGTTTATTCATTTGATGATATAAATATTCATTTAACTGAAGCTGCCTTAAAGCAATTAGGAAAAGTTGCTACAGTAGGTAAAGATTATATTGTTAAAGATGGTGATTGCTTATTCTTTAAGTTTAATGTGACAAAATAATATGGGAAAACTAGAATATAGAATTGGTTCTTCTTATGATGTTCACGCCTTTAATAAAAAAGAAAACGGATTTATTATTGTTGGCGGAGTAAGAATAAATTGCGATTATACTTTAATTGCTCATTCAGATGGAGATGTAGTTTATCATGCTATTTCTGAAGCCTTACTTGGTAGTTTAGCTTTAGGGGATTTAGGAAAACATTTTCCGGTTAATGATCATCGATATGATAATTATGATTCTTCTAAGATACTTTCTTATTGTTATGATTTAGTAAAAAAAGAAGGATATGTAATTAATAACATCGATTGTTCAATTATTCTTGAATCAATTAAGTTAAAACCATATGTTGAACAAATTAAAGATAATATAGCTAAGATATTAGAAATTGATAAATCTCAAATATCAATAAAAGCTATGACAAATGAAGGTCTAGATAGCCTAGGACAAAATAAAGGAATATCTAGTTTTGCTAGTTTATTAATTAGATTAAAATAAGTTATGTATTATTTATTTACCTCAAAATTGCCATATAAAGAAGAAATTAAATATAAATTATTAAAAAAAGAAGATAATAAGTTGTATTTAGATTCATTAGATGGCTCGTGTTTGATAATATATAAGATGATAGATGGAATATCTATAAAAAAAGAAACTGACGATATTGAATTGCTATTTAAATTATCACTTGATAAACAAACAAAGATGTATATCAAAACTAAAAAAGATAATTTGAAAATGGAATTTGATATCAAAACAAAAAAGTTGAATTTTGAAGATGATTTATATGAATTTGAATACGATTTATTAGATAATCAAAATTGTATTAATTCTTCTTCAATAATGATAAAAGGAGTTAAAGATTATGGAGATTAATGATTTAAAATTAGAAATCGCTAAAGCTTGTAATAAAGTTGGAATCCAAGTTGAAAGCGAACAAATCAATCTTATTCCTTCTAAAGTGAAAGAACATGGAGATTTTGCTACAAACATCGCATTAAAAACTGCTAAAAGTTTGAACTTAACTCCTATTGAAGTTGCTAATAAGATTATTGCTAACTTAGATTCTACAAACATTTTAAAAGCTGAAGTTGCTAATCCTGGATTTATAAATATTTTCTTAAAAAACGATGATATATTCGCCATTGTTAAAGAAATTAACACATTAAAAGAAAATTATGGTCAATTAGATTTTGGAAAAAACGAAAAGACTTTACTTGAATATGTCTCAGCTAATCCAACTGGTAGCTTACATTTAGGGCATGCTAGAGGAGCTGCTATTGGTGATTCATTAGCAAGAATATTGAAAAAAGCTGGTTATGATGTAACTAGAGAATATTATGTAAATGATGCTGGTAACCAAGTTAATAATTTAGCCTTATCTTTACAAGCTAGATATTTAAATTTATTTGGAATAGAAAAAGAAGTTCCAGAAAATGGTTATCATGGACATGATATTGTTGAATTTGCTAATAAATTAAAAGATGAATATGGAGATTCTTTAGTTAATGAAGATATTGAAAAGTTTAGACAAATCGGTATTAATTTAGCTTTAGATAATATCAAAAAAGATTTAAAAGACTTCAGAGTTGAATTTGATGTCTTTACTTCTGAAAAATCTATTAGAAACGCTCATAAAGTTGAACAAGTCTTAGAACAATTAAAACCATATTGTTACACATCAGAAGGTGCTTTATATTTAAATACTACTAAAGATGGCGATGATAAAGATAGAGTTATTATTAAATCTGATGGTTCTATGACTTATTTATTACCTGATATTGCTTATCATAAAGATAAACTTGATAGAGGTTATAAATTATTAATTGATTTATTTGGAGCTGATCACCACGGCTATATTGCTAGATTGAAGTCTTCATTAAAATCATTAGGTTATAATCCTGATCAATTACAAGTTGACTTAGTTCAAATGGTAAGATTATTCAAAGATGGTCAAGAATTCAAAATGTCAAAAAGAACTGGTAATGCAGTAACATTAAAAGAATTATGCCAAGAAGTTGGAGTAGATGCAGTTAGATATTTCTTTGTAAGTAGAGCTAACTCTCAACATTTAGACTTTGATCTTGATTTAGCTAAGTCATTATCAAGTAACAATCCAGTTTATTATTGCCAATATGCTCATGCTAGATTATGCGCAGTATTAAAAATGGCAAGTGGTAAATATGATATCAATTTAGCACCAACTGATTTAAAAGAAGATTCTGAAAAAGAATTAGCCAAAAAATTAGCTGAATTTAAGTCAGTAATTAAAGATTCTGCATTGACATTATTGCCTTGTAAAATTACAATTTATGTTAGGGAATTGTCTTCCCAAATAAATGAGTTCTATACAAAATGTAGAATTATTGATCCAGAAAATCCAGTTTTGACTAGTGCAAGATTAGGCTTAGTACAAGCTAGTGAGATTGTATTGAAAGAAGGATTAAGATTAATTGGTGTAGATGCACCTAGTTATATGTAAAAAGAAAGAGGAAAAATAAGATGGAAAACAAATCAATGCTTACTGTCGCTTATAAGATTTTAAAAGCTAGCGACCAACCTATTGAATTCACAAAGTTAGCTGAATTAGTTGCTCAAGAAATTGGAATGGATTCTGAAGTATTAAAAGAAAAGATTGCTCAATTTTACACTAACCTCTCCTTAGATGGAAGATTTGTAGTACTTTCTGATAATCATTGGGAATTAAGAGAAAGAGTTTCATTTGATAAAGTTCATATCGATATGAATGATGCATATAAAGATGATGAAAGTGATGAAGGTGAATCAGATGATAAAGAACAAGAATTAGGCGCTGAAGATTCACAAGACACCGGTTTTGAATCAAATGATGATAATGATGATACATTTGAAAAAGATGAAGGAGATGAAGAACTAGGTCAATAACCTAGCTCTTCTTTTTGTTATGAATAAACAACTAGTAGAACAATTTTTTAATAAAGTAGAACAATATCAAACAATTACTATTTTTGGACACATATATCCAGATGGAGATTGTTATGCCTCTTCAGAAGGTCTTAAATATTTATTAAAAGAATTATATCCAAATAAAGATATATATGTATTAGGTACTGATATTAATAAATTACCAACATATTTTCCTAGACAAGACATCATTGAAGATAAAATAATTGAAGATTCTTTAGTAATTTGTACTGATTTACCTGATAAAGCAAGAGTAGGTGATAAAAGAGCATTTTCACTTCCTCATAAAGAAATAATAAAAATAGACCATCACATTTTTAAAGAAGATTTTGGTGGATTAGAAATTATTGATGATAAAGCAAGTTCATGTGCTGAAATGATTGCTGAAATTTTCTACACTAAATTTGAAAAATTACCTAGTTTAGCTGCTTCTATTTTATATTATGGATTTACTACTGATACAAATAGATTTATGTATGCATCATCTACTTCAAGTTTAATTGCTGCTAGATTATTAAAAGATGGGGCAAATTGTAAAGATATTTATTCTTCTTTATATGTTGTAAGTGAAAAATCTATTAAATTTAGCGGATATTTATATTCAAATTATAAAACTACTAGATTAGGCGTATGTTATTGTATTATTCCTTTTGAGGTAAGTAAAAAGTTTGGCTATACTCCTCATCAAGCTGCTTTATTTGTCAATTCAATTGGTAGAATTGAATCAAGTAGATTATGGGTAATAATTGCTGAATGTGAAGATAAAAAAGCATTTTGTGAATTTAGATCAATTGGGGATATTGATGTACAAAAAGTCGCTACTAAATTTACTGGAGGTGGACATTTAAATGCCTCAGGATGTACTTTAAGTAATTTTTCTAGAGCAGATGAAGTAATTGCAGAATGTGAAAAAACTCTTTTAGATAGTTTTGCTCCTTATCAAGAAGAATTATCTACAATGTTAGATTTAGCAAGTCAAACTTCTTCAATTATCTTAGATTATTATAAAAAAGGCTTCGATGTTGAAATTAAAGATGATAATTCACCAGTCACAAGTGCAGATAAAGCTTCTGATAAATTAATTAGAGAAACATTGCAATCTAAATTTAAAGATCATGGTTTTTTATCTGAAGAAGATGTAGATGACAATTCAAGATTTGAAAAAGAATTAGTGTTTATTGTTGACCCTTTAGATGGGACTAAAGACTTTGTTAATAAAGATGATATGTTTGCTACAAATATCGCCCTTACTAAAAATGGTGAAATTGTAGTAGGTGTAGTTTCTATTCCATGTTTAAATAGAATCTATTTTGCGGTTAAAGGAAAAGGCAGCTATTTAATTGAAAAAGACCATACAATTAGAAAATTGCACGTTTCATATAAGAAAAACGATTTAACTGTTTATAATTCGGCTTTCCATAAAAATGAAAAGTATCTTGAACTTATTCAAGCTAATAAAAAAGTCAGTAAAATCAATTATGTTGGCTCAGCTTTAAAAGCTTGCTTAATCGCTCAAGGTGAAGGGGAAGTTTGCTATTCTTTAGGAAAAGGCACTAAGTTTTGGGATACATGTGCTCCTCAAATAGTTTTAGAAGAAGCTGGGGGAGTATTTATAACTAACCATCAACATAAATTTGATTATTCTTTAAAAGAAGTTAGAAATTTAGATGGCTTTATCGCTTTAAATAGCATTGATAATTTACTATTAGATGATAATCAATTAGAAGAAGTCTTAAAGTTTAAAAAGTAATAAAATTATTAAAAAGGACATTTTTATAATAAGATGTCCTTTTAAGGTGTAAGAATTTAATATGATTTAATTATATTTGCATTTTTTAATCATAATGATAGCGCTATGATTTTACAAAGTATTATCTATATAGTATAATTTTGAACAAAGGAGAAGAATAAGATGAAAGACGCAAGTAAAATTTTGTACAAAATCGGTAATATCTTCAATATTATCGGAATCGTTTTTGCAGTTTTAGCAGCTATCATTTTCTTTGCAGGATATGGTATTGTTGATGCAAAAATGGCTCAAGAAATGGGCAAGACAATTAAGGAAGCACAAGCTATCTATTTAACCTTAGGTATTGTTATGATAATTTGTGTTGTTGTCTGGTGCATAGTTTATTTCTTTGCTAAGAAAGCTATCAAAGCTTTAAACGACAACTCCAATTCTACCTCACCTCATGTTATCATGATCGTTATTGGTATTATTGGCTCTTCTATTTTCTACTTATTAGGTGGAGTCTTTGGTGTTATCGCTGAAACCCAAAAATAATAAGAAATAAATTTTGCTAAATTTAAAAAGAGGATGATTTAAGTTCACCCTCTTTTTTCTTACTTATTTATTATTTAAATATGCGTTTGCTAATTCTTCTAATTTAGCCTTAGATATTTTAGTTTGATATCCTTCAGGATTTAAATTTTGGAAATTATAAGAATGTTTACAACAATCATAAATTGTATATTTAGCCTTAAAGTGCAATTCTTGTTCAGCTTTTAAAGTTGAAGCGTAATTTTCAATGACATCTCCAGCTCTTCTAGTGGCAAATTTATATGGAATATTTACATTAGCAGCTTTATTAAAGGCATTGATTAATTCAAGAACAGAAGTTCCTTTTCCAGTTCCTAAATTATAAATTACTAAACCTGGATCAGTTTCTAATTTCTTTAAAGTAAGAACATGACCTTCTGCAAGATCACATACGTGAACATAATCTCTAATACATGTACCATCTTTTGTAGGGTAATCATTACCAAAGACATTTAAGCACTTTAATTTTCCAATACTGACTTGAGCGATATATGGCATTAAATTATTAGGAATACCATTTGGTTGTTCTCCAAGTAATCCAGATGGATGAGCACCAATAGGATTGAAATATCTTAATAAGGCGATATTTTTATCTGTGTGAACTTTTTGATAATCCTTTAATATTTTTTCAATGAAGATTTTTGTGCTTCCATATGGGTTAGTAGCATCCTTTATTGGATCTTCTTCAGTTAGAGGAACTCTATCAGGAACTCCATAAACAGTAGCTGAAGAAGAGAAGATTAAATTATTGACATTGTATTTAGTCATTAAATTTAATAATGATAAAGTTGATAAGATATTATTTTGATAATATTCAACAGGCTTTTTAACTGATTCACCTACTGCTTTTAATCCTGCAAAATGAATAACTGCATCAATTTTATTTTCTTTAAAGACTTTTTCAAATTTAGCTTGATTGCAGCAGTCGATTTTATAAAACTTAATATCTTTTTTTGTTAATAAGTTTAAGCGGGTAAGAACATTCTTAGATGAATTTGATAAATTATCAACTATTATTGGATTATATCCATATTCAACTAATTTAACTACTGTATGAGAGCCAATAAACCCACATCCACCAGTTACTAAAACATTTTCGATTTTATTAGACATTATTTTCTCCTTTATCTTGATCTTTATTTACTAATTGTTTTGTGAAATATTTTCTATTTAATTGTCTTATTCTTAAACATCTTGATAAATATGCTTGGACTTGGTAAAGATAGAATAAACTAGATATGCAGCCTAATAAAGTAATTACTAAAGCGTAATATTTACTAAATTCCCATGAATAATCAGGAGTAGAAATGACTTTAGGCCAATCACAAATTAAAGTGAGTCCAAAAAATGAAGTAGTAGGCCATTCTAATTTATAAATAAGTGAATTCCAACCAGAAGTAAAATAACTAAATGAATTATCATTAGTGGCCCAGCCATATATTAAAATAGCAAATACCATTACTAAAGTTATAGAAAAACTCAACCAAGATTTTTTTACAAATAAGACCATCGATTTTCTATAAGCTTCTTTTCTAAATGTTTTTTTATCTTCAATAGTCTTAGTTTTCATGATGTTAAACATCATAGTATCAACTTGAAGACCTTGATAACGCATAATATAGCCGACTAATTTTTGTAAATATCCAAAAACTATGATAACAAAAAGGAGAATTACTATTAATATAATAGCAATCTTTTTATCTGATTCTGAAAATTTTGCTGCTAATAAAATGTATTTCATATTAATTGTTTCCGTTATTATTGTAGTTATTATCGTTATTATTTACATTGTTATTAAAATTATTTTGTTGATTATTTGTCAATTCATCAAAAGAAGAAACCTGTTGATTTGAATAAGAAAAATTGGTAAATCCTTGATTTTGGTTAAAGCTGTTATTTTGATTAAATCCTTGATTTTGATTGAAATTTTGATTTGGGTTAAAACCTTGACTATTTTGGAAATTTTGGTCTTGTTGAGAAGAAGGATTTACTAAATTGATATTAATATTGAACTTTTGTTGATTATCAGGATTTTGATTATTGAAATTAGGGTTGATATTGCTAAAAGGGGAGACAATATTATTAGAAGTAGGATTATTAGCGTTATTTAATCTAGCTTCAGCTTCAACATCATAATGAGACTTAATTGTATAATTTCTCTTACTAATTGAATAAAATAAAATCTTAATAGGTGAAATAATTAACATAATAGATGCATAAATTACATACAAGCAAAAATAAGCTAACCACAATGGAGCAGTTACTATTGTTACTATTCCGATTCCACATCTTTTAAAAAAATTATCCATAATTATTATTCTAATAAGTCTTTTGTACTATTAGTAGATAAATCTACTAACTTACTTTTATATTTTATCATAAATAAATAATACATATTACAATAAAGTAAGCTAGGTAAAATAAGAAGATATTTAAAAATATCTTGAATAAAAATTCCTCCTATAAAAGATATTATGATGATTAAAGTTAGAATAGATATATTTATAATTAGATATTTTTTGTTTTTATAGACAAAATTAACAATAAATATGTATAAACTAGTCACTCCTAAAATTAATAAAAAGAAATAAGATAAGCTTATATAGGTGAAAGCAAAAACTAATGTCAATATAAAACAAATCCCATTTAAAATAAAATAAGAAATAGGCTTATCAATATTAAAATTAGAAAGATTAAATTTAAAAAAATCAGCTTGATTTTTACAAAACATAAAAGTGAAAAGACAAACAATAAAAGAAATAGAAAGATAAAATAAAGGAAATATTGTTTTAAAAACATCAATATCAATTTTAAAAAAGGTAGAATAGGCTTGAATTAAATCGATTTGATAAATTAACTTAATAGGGAAAATAAGGATAGTTTCAATAAGAAAATTAGCAATTACAAGTCCTAAATATGTAAAATAATTCAATCTAATTTTTTTAACTAAATCACCAAATAAAATGCCTAGAATAGACTTAGGCAGTAGGTTAAAAAAACCCACTTGTATATCAATAAAACAAATAGCTGCAATTCCTAAAATAAATAGGATTTGCCCAATATAATTGCTTCTAAGAGCAAAACAAGCTGTTATAAAAGGAATGAAAATAAAGAAAAAAAGATCTAAAAAAGGTAAAGTATTAGCTAAGCAAAGCAATAAAATTGATAAAGATAATATAATGCTAGCTAAGGCAATTTGATATGTTAAATTATGTTTACTAGTTTTTTCTTTCATAAAATATATTATAATATTTTAGTGCATATTATGGAACAAACAAATAATACTAATCAAAGCGTAAATAATCAAAATAACAATCAAAAAGAAAAGAAAAAGAAAAATAAGAAAACTATCTTTATGATTGCCTTAATGGTAGCAGTTACCGCCTTAGCTTTATATTACATTTTAAAAGATGATCCTATCCAAACTCTTCAATCATTAATGCAAGCTAAAGTCGGCTATATTTTATTGATGATTTTAATAGTTATAATTACATTTTGTATTGAAGGTGTAGTTTTAACAATACTTTCTAAATTATATTATAAAAAATACAGAGTTTACCAAGGTATTTTAAATGGTATGGTAGGTTCATTTTTCTCTTGTATTACTCCTTTTTCAAGCGGTGGACAATTTGCTCAAGTTTACACATTTTCTAGACAAGGAATTAAATCTTCTAATTCAGCTTCAATTTTAGTTATGTTATTTATTGTCTCTCAAACAGTAATTATTCTTTATGGGGCATTAGCTATGATATTTGGATATAATTCAACTATTGTAAAAATGTCTGATATGGATATATTTGGCTGGAAAATAACACCAATGGTATTTTCAATTATTGGCTTTATTATCAATATCTTTTCATTATTGATATTGTTATTATTAGCATATTTAAAACCATTGCATCGTTTTATTCTTACTACTGGTATAAATATTGGCGCTAAATTGCACTTGATTAAAGATCCGGTAAGAAAAAGAAGTGAATTAGCTGCTAATGTTGCTACATTTAGAATTGAATTAACTAGATTATTTAAAAATGGCTGGATTTTATTAATCACATTAGTTTTAGAATTTTTAAAATTCACCTTTACATATTCTTTACCTTACATAGCTGGTTTAGCATTAAGTGCAGATGTTAGTGTAGAAGGTTATTTATCTTTAGATACATATGCAAGATGCTTATGGTCTTCTTCTTATCAATCGATGATTACTGGATTTATCCCTATTCCAGGAGCATCTGGGGTTGCTGAAGGTAGTTTCCAATTGTTATTTAGTTCTATTTATAATCCTGATTTTTCAAATCCTAGTATTACTTCAGCTGCTAACATTTTAAATAGAGCAATTTCATTCTATTTCTCATTGTTTGCTGGATTTATAGTCTTTGTTTCTTATAGAGGTTCTCCAAAAAAGACAGCTGGTATTTACGATTTACAAAAGACTTTTGTCGATTTAAAAATCATTTCTTTAGCTAATCAAAACGAAGGACAAGAATTAGTTTTAAAAGAAGTTGAATCTGAAAAAGAAGTCTTACTAGATGAGAAAATGCCTAAAGGGAAAGTCTCTTCTAAAATCAAAAAGAGTTTTAGAAATGTCGTATATGATAAGCAAACTTCTGAAAAAGAAAACATGCAATATATTACAGTGGAACAATTAGAAAGTTCATTTGCTGAAATCAAAAAATATTTAACTGATGATCCTCAAGAAGATAATATATTTACTGATTCTAGCAATACAAATCTTCAAGCAAAAGAAGCGTTGTCTTCAGTTTATAAAGAAATGGAAGATATTGAAAAGAATTTAAATGAATCTAAAAAGGTAGATACTGAGATTTCTTTAGCTGTTCAAAAAGACTTAGATGCTATTGTCCAACAAGAAAAAAGAAGAGAAGAAAAAAGAAAAAATTCAATGTTTAGAAGATTATTTAGAAAAAACAAAAAAGATAATTCATCATCTTCAAAGGAGGAAAAGTAAAAATGAAAATAGCATTATTTACTGATACTTACTTACCTAATTTAAATGGTGTTGCTACTGCTACAGCTACTTTAAGAAAAACATTAATGGACCATGGCCATGAAGTCATAATTGTTACTAGCGCTATTAAAAAACAAAAGCACACAACTTTTGAAGATGGAGTAGTTAGAATTCCTGGAATGACTTTGAAAAGAATTTATAATTACCATTTAGCTAGATTATATTCAAGAAAAACATATAATATAATAAAAAAATTCAAGCCTGATATTATTCATGTTCAAACTGAAATGAGCGTATGTATATTTGGAAGATTATTAGCTAAAAAGTTCAATATTCCTCTTGTTTATACTTATCATACTTTATATGCAGATTATACATATTATATTACCGGTGGATTTAAGCCTATTGATTTAGTGGCTAAAAAAGTTATCGCTTCTTTAACTCAAATGATTTCAGATAACACCACTGAATTTATGACTACTTCATTTAAAGCTAGAGACATATTAGCTCAATATGGGATTAAAAAATACATTAATGTAATTCCTAATGGCATAGATTTTTCTATGTTTGATAAAAAAAATATTGATTTTAATAAAGTTGAACAATTAAGAACTAAATACAAACTAAATGGTAAATATGTCCTTATTATTTTAGGAAGAATAGCTCAAGAAAAATCTAACGATGTTGTAATTACATGTTTTAATGCATTTTTAAATGACCATCCGGAATTAAAAGAAAAGATGGCTTTATTAATTGTTGGAGATGGACCAGATAGAGAAAATCTTGAAAAGTTAGTCGAAAAAGAAAATATGCAAGATATAGTTACATTCACTAAGGCTGTTCCACATGAAGATGTTCCTTATTATTACTATTTATCTAATTTATATGTTTCAGCATCTACAAGTGAAACTCAAGGTTTGACATTTAATGAAGCTATGGCTTGTAATGTCTTAGTGTTAGCTAGACATGATAAAAACTTAGAAGAATGCATTATCGATGATAAAACTGGCTTTTTCTTTACAGATATTAAATCTTTTAAAAATCAATTATATAGAATTTATACAATGGATAAATCTAGTCAAGATCAAATTAGAAAACAAGCTTACGAAAATAATGTCAGCAAATATTCTTTAGAGCTTTATTATAGGAGGATGATTGATGTCTACAATAAAGCAATCAAGAAATACTGGTAATATTTTTATTAGTCAAATTGATATTGATTCTAATAAAATTACTTTAACTTTATCAAATAAAGAAAAATTGTTTTTGTCTTCTTCTAATTATGTTAATTATTATTTATATAAAGATAAGATATTAGAACAAGGTGAATATTTAAAATTGAAAGAAGAATCTAATTCTTTTGAAGTTTTAAATT
>CAVHUN010000066.1:0-61846 GCA_963639175.1 uncultured Prevotella sp. | reverse complement strand
AATTATAAACCTTATTCTAAAAAGCAGTTAGTTGATAAAGTAAATCAAAAATATGAAATATCCAAAGATAAGATTTATAAATTAATTGATAATTTAATTGAAAATGGTCAATATAATCCATCTATCTTTTTAAATGAATATGTTTCTAAATTGCTTAGAAAAGGATATGCTTATTCTAAAATTGTTAAAGAATTAGAAAATGAGAATTATTCTTACCAAGAAATTGAAAATTGCATCAATGAAAATAAAGATAATTTTGATATTGAAAATTTAATAAATGAAATAATTAGAAAAAATTCTCAAAAGAATATTTTCTTAATTAAACAAGCAGTTATTAATAAATTGACTATATTAGGTCATTCTAGCCAAGACATTAATGATTATTTACAAAAGTATTTTTATATAAATCCAACAATAGAAAAATTAAATGAACAAGAAGTTTATAAATTGAAAAATGAACTTATTAAAACTTATAATAATTACAAGCTTAGGAATTTAGATGAATATACTTTAAAAAGCAAATGCATTAACAAAATGATTTCTAAAGGTTATAAAATAGACGATATTAAAAAAGAATACGAGGAGATAAAAAATGCTAATTAAATATTTAAAAGATTATTTAGATGAAGGCGGTAGCTTTGATGGGCCTTTACTTGTTAAAACATGCGATAAAAGCGTAGCAAGCAATGGCTCTAATTATTTAACTGTTGTTTTACAAGATATTTCTGGTTCAATAACTGGTAAAAAATGGTCAATTGAAGTAGGAGATTTAGATATTATTGTTCCTGGAAGTGTTATTAGAATAATTGGTGATGTTTTTAAATATAAAGGAGCAAATCAATTAAAAATTGCTTCTGTTATTAAAATAGGACCTAACGATTATGATCCAAATGATTTTTATGTAAGATGTCCTTTATCTGATCAACAAATTAAAGATGAAATTAACACATTGTTAAATAAAGTAAGTGATCCTGACTTAAAAAAATTAGCTATTGAAACAATAAAAGAAAATCAAGAAAAGTATTTTTCATATCCAGCAGCAATTAGTGTTCATCATGCATATAGATGTGGGATAGTTTATCATTCGATTTGTATTGCAAAAGATGCTCAATTAATCGCAAGTCAATATCCTCAACTTAATTTAGATTATTTAATAGTTGGTGCATTGCTTCACGATATTGGAAAAATTGTTGAAATGAATGGAATAACTGCTACAAGTTATACTTTAAGAGGTAACTTACAAGGCCATATAAGTATTGGAGCATTTATTGTTGAAAGTGTAGGAGAAAGAATAAAAACTCCTGAAGATAAATTAGCTGTTATTGTACATATGATTTTATCTCACCACGGCTCATTAGAATATGGCTCTCCTATTGTTCCAAAAACGGCTGAAGCATTAGTCTTACATATGTTAGATGAATTAGATGCTAAGATGTTTATAATTGATGCAGCGTTAAAAAATGTGAATGTTGGAGAATTTTCTCAACGTTTACCCTTATTAGATGGTCAAGCTTATTTAAAAACTAAATAAATAAAAAAAGATACGTTTAATCTTTTAATTAAGAAATAACGTATCTTTTTAAATCGATTTATTTATCTTGATTAGAAGGAGTGACTTCTACAATGTTATTTGAAGAATGGGAATTTGAATTATCATCATCTTCTTTTTTAGGATGATTTTTTCCATAATAAGAAGCTATTAAAGATGAGATAACATATCCAAGTAATAAACCAGCTATAGCTCCAATATAATTTGAAACTCCACCTGTAACACTACCAATTGAAGGAGTGTCAAATTTAATTTCACATTTTGAATATATATCTGAATATGATTTAACTAATAATTCTTTTTGTTTAATTAATTCATCTTTTAAAGAATCAAATTGATTTACTAATGCTTTACATTCATCTAAATAAGTAGAATCACTACCATTGATATAATTATTTAATCTAATAACAGCGCCTTGGTTTCCTAAAATAAATGATTTAGAAGGAGAATCATAAGAATAGCCATAGTGATTTAAGATAGCTTCAATTTCTAAGTTCTTAGAAGTGAGAGTTGATTTTTGCTTTATATATCCATTTAATAATTCGTAAGTGGAACTAGGAATATTAGAAGAAGAATCGCTACCTATATTTAAATTGTTAATTAAGGTAGTTAAAGAATCAATCTTTGCTAAATTAGAATTGTAATCTTTAATATAGGCGTTTACTTTATTTTCGATATATGTCTTAGTTTTAGATGCATCATTATCAGAAGTAAAGTTAATTAAATAAGAAGCTGAATAAGCACTTGATTCTAATAAAGATAAATCGCAGGCATTTTTAAATTCGTTATTAAGTTGAGAAATTGATTTGCCATTTTCTCCAATTTTAGAATCTAGACTACTCTTAATTAAAGAATTATAGGCACTTTCAATAGAATTATATTGGTTTTGTAAGATAACTAATTTTTCGAATAAATCGTTATATGTATTGTAATTTTCAACAGAATAATAATTTAAATTATCTTCAATATATAAACTATTTGTTTGAGTTTTAAAGTAGACATCTGTGTAATTATTAACTAAATCTTTTACAAAAGAGGTAGCTTGTTCTGAATTAGAAAATGATTTTAATAATAATTTGATAGTAAACTTAGAATCAGCAGCTTCGTTTTCTGAACTTGTAGAATATATTTTAGAAATAGAAACAGAAGATGAATTAATTAATTTATCATAGGTTAAATTTGAATATTTTAAATTTCCATTTTCATCTTTTAATTCTAAAACCGCTTTGATATTTTCACTATTTATGATATCTGATTGATTGAATTTATTACCATTTGGATAATATAAATTATCATTTGAACTTGTAAAAGGGAAAGAATTTGAAATAGAGAAGCTAGCTTCTAAATTTCTTCTTGGCTTATTGTATCCAAATTCACAAGCTACATAACCAGCAATTAAGCAAATTAAGGATGCGCTTAATACATAATATTTATATCTAGCAACTTGTTTTGTGTAATTTGGAAACCAAGTGTTTTCTTTTTTATCTTGATCATTTGTAATAACGATAATCTTATCTTTTGAATTTTCTTCCATTATTAAACTCCGTTCTTGAATTTTTAATCTTTTATAGTATATCAAACTAGATTGACTATTATCAAAAAAATTAATGCAATTACTTTTTTACGTCTTATTAAATAATAAATTATCTAAATAATATTAAATATATGGTCAATAATTTAAGTTTTCTTGTATAATAAAAAAGGTTATTAAAAGTGAGAATATGATGGAAAATAAAGCAAATGAAAATATAAAATATGGTTTTTTTGGAAAGAAGTTTCCTGTGATTTTAATTGGCTTAATATTGCTTGTATTAGCTATATTGCCATTTTTTAATTCGAATGGTTTATCTAGCTTACTTTTATATTGTGCAAGTTATGTCTTGGGCTCTTTTTCTTTCTTATTTTTAAGTTTACAAGCTATATTTGGCATCTACTTAATGTTTAAAATGGAATTTCCAAAAGTTAAAGCATCATTTACATATTTAGGATTAATTTTATTATTTATCAGCGGATGCATTTGTTCAAGTATACATGTTGAAGAATTATCTTTTACTAATTTTGTTGATATGTATAATTCAAACTTTTCAAACATTTTAGAAAGCTCAATTAGAATTAATTCTTTAGGTGATGTTTGTAAATTATCTGGGGGATTTATTGGATACTTTTTCTCATCTTTATTTGTTACAGGTTTAGGGAAAATCGCTACTAGTGTATTTGCAGGACTATTTTTATTTATTGGAGTGATGATTTGTATAAGAAAACCTCTTGGGGCTTTTTATGCATTTATCAAATCAATTTGTGAAGCGAAAGCTAGAAAAAGACAAGAAAAGAAAAATAATCAAAAAGAAAAAGAAGAACTTAAGATACAACAACCTAATGAAGCATCTCCTTCACCTTTTTCAAGTTCAACTTCTTCAAATGACTTTTCAAACGGTTTTACTGTTAGACAAGAAAATCAACCTAGTCAAGATAATAAAACTAGTAAACAACAACATAACTTTTTTACACCTAATAACGAACAAGAAACTGATTTTGTAAAACAAGATAATGAACCTATAAATAATTCTTCTCCTTTTAGTGGATTTACTAGTTTTAATAACGTAAATGTAAATTCTTCAAATGAAACTAGACCACAAGAAGAAATTAAACAAGAACCTCATTTTGAAAATAAAGAAGTAACCCAAGAAGAAACTAAGATTCAACAAACACCATTTGAAAATAGCAATCCTACTCCTAGTTATTCAACTAGCAGTGTATTTACTTCTTCAAATGACAACACTAAAGAAGAATCTAAAACTGATAATAATTTTGTAAGCGAAGAAAATAGTCAAGCTAAGAATGAATATCAATCTCACAATACTGAACCTAGTCAAGAAACTGTAAAACAAGAAACACATTCTCAAGAAAATAAAAATGTCAGTCCATTTTCTAACAACGTTAGTAATAAACAAACTAGTGAAAGTGTTACACCTCCACCTATGCAATCTTTGCATAAGACAATGAAAGTTACTAGATATACTTTACCTTCAGCTGATTTATTAACTACTCAAAATGATGTATCCAAATACAATATCAATGTTGAAGCTGATGAAACTAAAAAGGAAATTATTAATGAAGTCTTTAGAAAATTAAAAATTAGAGCTTCAGTAAGAGACTATACAATTGGACCTTCAGTCACTAGATTTAACATTATAAGAGAAGATGGTGTTAAAGTTTCTGAAATTGCTAAAAACGATGTCTTATCTGAATTACAAATCGATTTAGGTGGAGATATGTCAGTTAGAATTGAACCAGTTGTTAAAGGTGAAACTACTTCTGGAATTGAAATTTCTAACCCAGCTCCTATGATGGTTTCTTATAAAGAATGCTTTAATTCAGTAAGTCCTAATGAAGCTAAAACTATTATTCCTTTAGGTAAAGATATTTCTAATAAAGTGGTAAAAGTCGCTATAGATGATTTACCTCACTTATTAGTCTCTGGTACTACTGGTTCAGGTAAATCAGTATTTATTCACTCAATTATCATGACTTTGATAATGAGAAACTACCCAGATGAACTTAAGTTGATATTAGTTGATCCTAAGATGGTTGAATTCTCTAAATATAGAGATATGCCTCACTTATTTTGCCCAGTAGTTACTAATATTGCTCAAGCTGTTTCAATGTTAAAAAAGCTATGTGAAGAAATGGATAGAAGATTCCAAATCTTTGCTACATTTGGTGCTGCAAATATCAATGAATACAACACATTAAGAAAAGATAAGAACAACTTAGAAATTATTCCAAGAGTAGTTTGTATTATTGATGAATTTGCAGATATGATGGGACAAGATCCTAAAAATGTTGAAAGCTATACTCAACGTTTAGCTCAAAAAGCTAGAGCTTGTGGTATCTATTTAATTATTGCTACTCAAAGACCATCAGTTAACTGTATTACTGGTACAATTAAAGCTAATATTCCTGCAAGAATTGCTTTGATGCTTCCTAGTACTACTGACTCAATGACTATTTTAGGTGAAGGTGGAGCAGAAGCCTTAATTGGTAAAGGTGACTTATTAGCAAAGATTCCTTCTTTAAAGGCTACAATTAGAGTTCAATCCGCCTTTGTTAAAAACGAAGATATTATTCAAGTAGTTTCTTATTTAAAACAACAATGTGGCGCTCCTTATTATGATGAAAACTTCCTTAACTTTACTAAAGGAGAAGAAGTAACAGGAAAACTAGATGAACATAGAGGCTTAGGTGGATTTGAAGATGAACTTTATCAAACATGCAAAGATTATGTAATTAGTTCTAGAGTTGCTTCCACAAGCAATTTGCAAAGAAGGTTTAATATAGGCTATTCTAGAGCTGCAAGCATATTAGATGCTTTAGAAGCTGATGGAGTTATTAAAACTGTTGCTAATAACAGAAAAGAAGTAATTGCTCCTAAACCAGAAGATGGTGAAGTTAATTAATAAAACGATTTTGATAATATTAGAAAGGCAATTTAAAAATGGAGAAAATTAAATTTAGCAAAATTGACAAAAACTTATATCAAGATAGATTGAAAAACGATTTATCAATTGTAGTTGCACCAATTGGTGGAGCTAGCAAAGTAAAGTTTGGTATGAATATTGGAATAGGTGGTTATCCTAGAGAATATGTTATTGGAAAACAAAAAATCTTTCCAGGAACATTAAATGTCTTAGTTCACGCCATGAAAAAATATCATAGTAAAGAATCAGATATTCTTTTTGATGGTAAATGTCAATTTGATATTAAAATTTATGAATCATATACTTCTTTTGAAGTAAGTGTAGAAAATAACGACAACTTAGCTGATTATATCTTAGGCTTTATGCACTTTTTTGATGAATTATTAGTAAATAATGATCAATTAGAAGCCTTAAAAGAAGATGTTATTAAAGAAATAGCATCTACAAAAATAAGTGAAGATGAATTGCTTAGAACATATTTATATACTACATCTCCAATGAAAGAATCTGTTTTAGGAAATCCAGATTCAATTAAGAGTGTTCATTTACCTGCAGTTAAAAAATTCTACAATCAATTTATGAACACTAATTATATGACTTTCTTTATTGTTGGAAATGTTATGCCAAATGATATTGCCTCTTTATTAGAAGGACATAAATTTAATCAAAGAGAAGTATATAAAGATTCTCAAACAAAGACTTTAAAAGAAGATCAAACTAAAGTCAATTCTTCTTTAGGATATATCACTAATCCAGATACTTTAGTCTTAGGTGTTAAATTTCCTTCTAGAAAAGAAATGTTTGATAAATTTGATGCTATGACTTTCTCTTATTATTTCTTAATTTCAAATTTAGTATTTACTAACTTAAATCCTAATATTAAAGCTAATTTACTTTCTTTAAGTGAACTAGGAAATAATGGTGTCCATGAAGGTGGAGAAGATGCTTATTTTTATCAAGTATTTAAAACTGATAAACCAGAACAATTACAAGGTGAATTAGAAAAATTATTCTCTATTAAAAAACCATTTAAGAGAATGGAATTTTATAAGATGAAAAAGAATTTATTAAATAAATATCGTTCAATTTATAAACAAGATGTTGATACATATTATGATAGATTATTAAATAGCTATGCCAATTCATTTGCTGATTGTTCTGTAATTGAAAAAGCTTGTAAGGCTAGATATGGTAGTTTTAATAAGTTCTATGAATTATTTACTAACTTACCAAGAACATATTTAATTTCTAGAAAATAGGGGATTACATGTTTTTTAAAAAAGAAGATAATCAAGTAGAGACTTTAATTCCAACATCTTATCTTAAACAAGATGATTTAAACATACATTTGTATTTTTCTTCAAAATTGAAGTCTAACTTAGCTGTACTTGCATATAAATTTGGATATGTTAATAAAAACATTTCTCCAGTTACAAGTTCTCATTACGCTTGCTTATCTTTTTTAGTTGCTCAAATTATAAAAGACTATTTAAATCAATATTATTTAGATAATAAGTTATCATATTGTTTAGAATCTGATTATCTTAATTTTAAAATAAAATGTGAAGATGAAAATGAATTCTTATCTTTATTAAATAAGTTTTTTGAAGGACTATTTAATTTAGATATTAAAAAATGCGATATAAAAGGGGCTAAAAGTAAAGTTGATATCAAATTGGATTTATTGATAAACAACAATTATTTATCCTATGTATATTTAAATATATATAAGGATAATAAGCTTCCTAATTTCAATTTAGATATAAAAAGTGAACTTGATTATATTAATGTTGATGAAATATCTGCTTTTATTAATAATTACATTTTAAAGAATTTTAATTCCTTATATTTATTTACAAGTACTTCTTTAGAAAAGGTCAATAACATTTTAGATAATTATAAATTTATAAATGAAGATTTGGTTTCAACTTTGAAAGAATCTAAAAGAGAAGTACTCACCCTAGATTTTGAAAAGTCAAATTTAAAATTATCTTATAAGAATAAATGTGTAATCCTTGCAAATAAATTAGATGATTTTAAAAAATTATATAAAGAATTTAATGATTCTATTTATCCTATCTTATATTTATATAAGACTATTTATTTAAATAGATTTATATCAGTTATAATAAAGAAAACAAATAAAGATAATGTTATATCTTATTCAAACAATCAAATAAATACTTGCTATGGTAAATTGTTTTACACAAGTTTGATATTTTTAAAAGATGATAGTTGTTCTTTTGATGATATAATTTCATCTTTTTATAAATCTAAAGTTGAAAGAAAAGACTTTGTAATGGTAAAAAATTATTTGCTAGAAATTGCTAAAAAGAAATCTAATGACCCTGATTTTATTTTTGATTTGATAAGCGAATTTAAAAATGAATCTATCAATTTTAATAAATTTTATAACATGTTAAATAATTTAGATTTCAACTTATATAAAAAGTTTGTAGAACTAAATAAATCTAATAAAGTGTACGTTTTTAAAAAGGAGAATTAATAAATATGGAATTTTACAATAAGAATCAAGCGATATTAAAAGATTTAAAACATATTACTCTATATTTATTTAATTATTTTAGAAAAGAAGATTTATTAAAAGTTAGATTATATGAAGATAATAAGTTTGTTTGCTTTTTAAAATTAGATTCATTTTCAATTTCTGAAGATAAGGTAAGATGCGTAGTTAGTTTATCTTTTAATTACAAGATAAAACCAGGAAAAGACTATCGCGTATTTGATAGTTTAAATAGAGCCTATTCTTTAGATGTGTCTTATTTAGCAAGTTTAGATGAATTTGAGAAAAAATATAGATATGATGGAGTCTTAGGGTCAATTTATTCAAAAGAAAAGACTGAATTTAGAGTCTTTTCACCTTTAGCCACAAAAGTATTTTGTTATATTTTTAAAAATGGTGAAGAACATACAATCACTTTAAAAAGAGAAGAATGTGGAGTCTTTATTGGCTCTATTGATGGAGATTTTGAAGGATATAAGTATTTATATATTGCTAAAATAAGTGGAAAGATGATTCAAGTTTGTGATCCATATGCTTCAAGTGTAGATACAAATTCTCAATTTGCTTATATTGTCGATATTGAAAAAATAAAATCTATTAATTCTTATCAAGAATGTATAAATAAAGTTTCTAAAATGAAATCTTTAATTTATGAATTTGATGTTAGAGATATGACTAGTAGATTAAATATAGATGATAGTGGTACTTTTAAGGCTATGTCTAATCCTAATTTGAAATATAAAAGGATGAATGCTGGTTTATCATATATAAAGGATTTAGGAGTAACTCATGTTCAAATAATGCCTGTATATGATTTCCAAACTATCGCTGATGATTTTAAATGCGATTCATATAATTGGGGATATGATCCTAAGTTCTATTTTGCAATTGAAGGCTCTTATGCTTCAAATAGTGAAGACCCTTATGCAAGAATGATTGAATTTAAAAACATGATATCTAGTTTCCATAAATGTGGGATTAAAGTGAATCTTGATGTGGTTTTTAATCATGTCTTTGATTCTGAAACTAATCCTTTAAATAGATTGTTACCAAATTATTGCTATAGAAAAAATGAAGATGGTAGCTTAGCTAATTCAACTGGATGTGGCAATGAATTAGAAACTAGAAAATACATGATAAGAAAATTAATTATCGATAATGTTAAATATTTTAAAGAAGTTTATGGTATAGATGGATTTAGATTTGACTTAATGGGATTAATTGATATTAAGACAATTCAAGAAGTAAGAAAATGTGTAGATTCATTTTCTAAAGATGATTTAGTATATGGAGAAGGATGGGATATGCAATCTCCATTATCTAGTGAACATAGATCTTGTTTAGCAAACACATTTAAACTTGAAAATGTCGGATTTTTTAATGATAGATTCCGCGATGTATTACGTGGAAGAAATCAATTTGAGAATTTATCAATTTGCGGGTATTTAAATGGGGATACAAATTACATAGATGGATTTAAACATGTCTATCAAGGTTCTATTCTTCCTATTTCTTTCCCACCTTTATTTAAAAAAGCCAGTCAATCAATAAATTATGTTGAGTGTCATGATGATAATTGTTTATTTGATAAATTGATAACTTGTAATTCTAATTTAGAGATCACTTTAGATAGAATAAATTTAATAAATACAGTCATCTTATTTAGCAATGGCATTTCATTTATACACATGGGACAAGAATTTGGTCAATCTAAGCACATGGTGAGAAATTCTTATAATGCTGGAGATGATATAAATGGTTTTGATTATCAATTGATGTATTCAAGAAAAGACATGGTTGAATATTTTAAGCAAGCTAATTATATAAAGAAGACTTATATTGATGATTTTAAAATTGATAGTCCATTAAAAGTGGCTTCTATGATTTCTTTTGAAGAACTTCCTAAAAAAGGTTTATTAATTAGATATTCAAAAAACAATAAAGAGAAGATGCTAATTTTAATAAATCCTAATTTAACTGATATAGAATATCCTTTAAAAGGTAATTATAAATTAGTTTTTTCTAAAAACGGGGTAGAAGATAAACTTGTATCTTCTAATATAGTTGTCGATAATATAAGTGTCATGGTTTTAATAAGAGGCTAGTTATGTTTAAATACTTCAAAATAGTTTGTAAGGAAATATTTCCTTTACTTGGTTCTTCTAGGTGGTTAAATAAATACATTAAACACAAAGATAAATATCTTTTAGATGAAAGATATTCTAAAGTTAGAGCCTTTTTAAGAAAGTTTAATAAAAACTTCGATGTTAAATTTATTATAAAAGGAGAAGAGAATCTTCCTAAAGATTCTAACTTTTTGCTTGTTTGTAATCATCAATCAAATATGGACCCAATTTCCTTTATTGACTATTTTGAAAATCCTACAACCTTTGTATCTAAAAAAGAGGTTTTAAAGTTTCCATATGCTGGAAAAATGTTACAAGCAATTGATGGAGTGTTTATGGATAGAAATGATTTCCGTTCAGAAGTAAAATCTATCAGTGTGGCTAGCAAGATATTAAAAGAGACAAACGCTAATGTTGTTATCTTTCCAGAAGGTACAAGAAGTAAAAATGTAGAACATAGCCTCAATGAATTTAAGGCTGGTTCATTAAAGATTGCATATAATGCAAATAAGCCAATTGTTGTAGCTTGTATTCAAGGGGGATATAGAGTCTTAGATAAGAAATTAAAAATGAAGAATTATCCAATTCAAATTACTTTTATTAAGACTTATTATCCTTCTTATTATAAAGATATAAAGACAAATGATTTAATAAAACAAGTCGAATCTTCAATTGATGAAGAATTAAAAATAATGAAAAAAGCAGATGAAGAATTAGTTGATATTTACAAATTAAAAAGAAGTAAAAAAGATCACAATATTGTCGGTTTATAATTCTAAAGAAAATATTAATATCTTGTACCATAATAGATACATTTTGTCGTGTTTTTCCATTTTATTTATTGAATAAATAAGGTGGTAGAATATATAATATTTTTGTGCTGTAAAAGTACTAAGTTTAGGAGAAAAAACTTTGAATCTTTTTGATAAAATACCTGAGAATTTTTTCACAATTCTCTCAAGAAAATATAAAAATGTTTATGTTTATTCTTTACTCACTTTATTTGAATGCTTAAAAACTTATAAGACTAATATTCAAAAGTCAGATTATATCAATATGTTAAGAAGTCGCGGTAGTGATTTATTAGCTTTGTTTGATGTTAATCTTGATAAATTAGATGATAAAGTAGATGAAGAAAACGTCTTTGTTGAATCTGAACAAGATTCAATAAATTTTAAGACTAATTACATATTTAGAAAATTAGTCTCTACTGGTTGGATCGATGTTGAAAAAGATACTAAGACAAATATCGATATGATTTATTTGCCTGGTTATACAATTAAGATGATCCAATTAATTGAAGATTTATCTAGTGATACTTCTTTATATATTCCTTTAGTTCACCAAACATATTCTGAATTGTCTTTAGAAGATGAAAAAGAAGATGATTATATGTTCCGCTCTTTAGCTTCTGCAAGAAAGAATGCTGATGAACTTGAATTAAATGTCACATTATTACACCATTCAATTTGTGTATATGGTCATAAATTAACAACAATATTTAATCCTAATGACGCTTTAAGTCAACATTTTGATGTCTTCCAAAAACAAATCGGAGATAAAATTTATCACCCAATGAAAACATATGACTCATTAGGACTTTACGCTTTACCAGTTACTAACATTTTAAAAAGATGGCAACGCGATAAAAGAATAATGGCTAAATTAGTTTCTCAAGCTAAATTTGATCCAGCCTATTCTAAAATGAAGTCATCTGATGTATTTGATATTGTCAATAGAATGATTCAACAAACTATTGATATTTATTCTAAACTTTCAAATAGTTTTGATGAAATTGATAAGGCTAATTCAAATTATATTCAAGCTGTTCAAAAGAAAGTTAATTACTTATCTAATTCAGATAAGTCAATTAAGGGTAAATTAGATACAATTATTCTTGCTATGGCTAAAGCTATTGATAGCTTACCAAATGATTATCATGATGAATACATTAATTTGAAAGTTATTTCTCAAGCAAGTGATACTGTTAATTTATTTAGACAAGGCTTTGTAAATTCTGATTCTCTTACTATGCCATTTAAAAGAGGAGAAAAAGAAGATTGTGAACCAATGCCACTTGAAGATGAACTATTTTCAGATGATGATAGCTTAACAAATTACATTGCAGAAGAAGTTAATAAATATTCTCAAGATGCAATCATTGATTTCATGTTGAAAAACTTTGGCGATAAAAAACAAATCACTACTAAAGATATTTCTTTAAATACTTTAGACGATATGATTTTATTGATATTAGCGACAGTTAGAGCTCAATTTAATGATATGTTCTACACAATTGAAAGATTAGATGAAACATATGTATTAGACAAGTTTATTGTTCCTAATTACTGCTTTACAAAGAAAGGAAGAAAATAATTTATGTTTGAAGAAGATTATTCTAAATTAAGTAGGGGCGAACAAGCTCAATTCCAAGATGTTGTTTCTACTTTATTATATAGATGCTATTTAGTAAGAAGAACTTTTGATAAAACTTCTTCCTTAGGCAAAATCAATTCATCTTATTTATTTGTTGAAAGACATTATGATTTAATAAGTGACTATTTAGATTTTGCAGGTATCAGTTTAAATATGGATTCAGATAATGGGGTAATTTACACCACTTCTGATTTAGATACAAATAAGATTAGAATTGATGGAGTTACTACTTTAGTAATTTACGCTTTACGTTCATATTATGAAGATAAGTTAGGCAATAACACTTCATCTAACGAAGTAAAAATGGATGCTTCTAGTTTAAGAGGGTTATTAAGAGATTTAGCTTTATCTACAGTTTCAAAAAGAATTTCTAATGTCACTATTCAAGCTAGCTTAAGAACTTTATCTTCTTATAATATCATCTGTTTATCTAAGGGGTCATTTAACGATTCTAATTATGAATTTTACATCTTACCAAGCATTCGTTATGTTATTTCAAATGCTAGATTAAATGCATTGTATAACATGCTTGTTAATCCAGAAAATCAAGATAACAACTAAGGAGTTAGTATGAAAGAATTAAATAAATTAAGATTAATTAACTGGCATTTATTTGCTAACGACACAGTCGATATTAAAAACATCACATTTTTAACTGGCTCTAATGGTACAGGTAAATCAACAATTATCGATGCTATGCAAATAGTATTACTTGGTGATACTTCTGGTAGAAACTTCAACAAAGCCGCTAATGAAAAAACAGGAAGATCACTTAGAGGATATTTAAGATGCGAAACTGGTGAAACAAGCCAAGGTCAAATAATGTGCTTACGTCCTGGAAGATTTACTTCTTATATTGCTTTACAATTTAAAGATACTTCTAATGATTCTAATTTCACTTTAGGTGTTGTCTTTGATTGTTATGAAGATGATAAAGAAGAACATCGTTTCTTCTATTTAGAAGATAATTTCCCAGAAAACAACTTTACAAATAAAGATAGTTTAGATAATCAAATTTCTAGACCATTATCTTATAAAGAATTATCAACTTTTTTCCAAAATAATTACAAATCAAATCAATATAAGTTCTTTGACACAAATTTAAGTTATCAAACATTCTTAAAACAAATCTTTGGTGACTTACCTGATAAATATCTTTCCTTATTTAAAAAGGCAGTTTCATTTACTCCAATTACTAATATTTCTAACTTTATTACTGAATTTGTCTGCGATATTGATTATAATGTCGATATTTCTTCAATGAGAAATAACATTGAACAATATAAATTATTAGAAGTAGAAGCTAAAAAGATTCAAGTTAAAATTGATGCTTTAACTGCTATCAAACAAGCTTATGATAATTTACAAAAAGCTAAACAAGATAAACAATTAGCTGATTATGTCACTGATAGAGCTAATTATGAAACTTGTAAAGTTGAATTAGATAAATACAAATCAACTTTAGAAAATAACAATGCAAGAATTATCCAAATTGGTAAATTATTAAAAGAAAAAGATGAACAAATTAATGAACTTAAAAAAGAATCTGAATCTTATTTAGCTAAAAAGGTCGGTTCAAGTGGATATTCTTTATCTAGTTCTATCTTAGCTAAAAAGAACGCTACATTAGAAAAGATCGCCTCATTAGAAAATAACTATAATTTATTATCTACAACTTTAAAAAGCTATTTAAGACAATATGATGATGCAATTAAAGCAATTAATAGTAGATTAGCTAATTTAGATGTTTCATTTTTGTCAGATAAAGAAAATGATACTTTAGATGATTTTAAAAATGTTATTATTGACTTTTCTTCTATTTGCCAAGATTTATTAAATGGTTTAAATATCAAAGATGTCTCTTCTGCTTTATTAGAAGATTTCCAATCTCAAATGGCATCTTTACATTCTTACGCTTTGAAAATGGGTCATTTACTTGAAAATTCAATTTCTTCTTTAAATGACAAAGTAAAATCAATAAGCGGTGAAATTAGCGCTATTCATTCAGGTCAAAAACCATTTAATTTAACATATTTACAAATTAAAGAAGCTCTTAAAGATGAATTAAACGACAAATTTGATTATGTTGAAGTCACTTCATTTTGCGATGTGTGGGACATTAAAGATAAAAGATGGACTAAGGCAATAGAAGCTTATATCTTCAATCAAAAATTCAATTTATTTGTCGATGATCAATATTATGAAGATGCTGCTAAGATGTTAGCTAAGATTTGTAAACAATATAATGTCTATTCAATTTCATTAGTTGATACAAGAAAATTAATTGAAAGAGAATTTAGTGCATCAAATGGTTCAGTTGCTGAAGAAATTATCACTTCAAATAAAGGCGCAAGAGCATATGCAGATTTCTTACTTGGTAAAGTTAAAAAATGCGAAACATTTGCTGAAGCAAGAGAATCTGGAAATGGTTTATTAACAAACTGCACTGGTTATAGAAACTTCGCTTCGTTCTATTTAGATGAAAGAAAGGGAAATGTTCCTTTTATTGGTACTAAAGTTTCAAATGAATCTGAATTTTCTAAAAATGAAGATTTAAATGTTATCTCTAGAAAATTAGATTTATATAACGATTTAAATTCCTATGTTAAATCTATTTCAATGTTAGAAGTTATTTCTTCTTCTGAAATTAACACCTATATTTCTGATATTGAAGATATGAGATTAGTTGATTCTTACAATCAAGAAATTGAACATTTAGAACAACAATTACATGAAGGTGATTTAAATGAAGTCTCTGCATTTGATAAAAAGATTGCAGACATTGATGCTGATATCAAATTATTAGAAGATGAAAAGAATAAGTTATTAATTGAACAAGGTGGATTAGAAAATACTAATAAGACACTTGTTAATGATTTAATTCCTGCTAAAAATATCGCCCTTACTATGTTTGGTGATAAATTGATGAGATTTGATCAAGAATTAGTTGAGACAAAATACGCTCCATTTTTCGATAACGCTATGGAAAATATGCCTCTTACTAGAATTAAACAAGAAGCTCAATCTACTTATGTTCAAATGCAAAATAGAGAAAAGAATGCTAAAGACAAGCTTGTTGATTTAAGAAGTAAGTACACCATAGTCTATAATTTGTCTTATGATACAACTAAAGAAGATTCAAATGCTGACTTTGATAAGGAATTAGAAAACTTACAAAATGTCATGCTTCCTAGTTACTTAAAACAAATTGAATCTGCTCATAATAAAGCTATTAAAGAATTCAAAGATGACTTTATTTATAAACTTAGAAATTCATTTGAAACTATTAAAGCTCAAATTGATGATTTAAACCAAGCCTTAAAAGATGTCAAGTTTGGTAGAGACTCATATCGTTTCTCAGTTGAACCTAATAAAGACTATATTGAATATTACAAGATGATCACTGATGATTTATTATTAAATGTTGGTGATGCTGAAGATATCTATTTAGAAAAATATGGTCCAATTATGAATAACTTATTCGCTTTAATTAGCGATTCAAGTTCTTCTAATGATATAGCTACTAGACAAGAAATTATTCAAAACGTTGAAAAGTTCACTGATTATAGAACCTATTTAGTCTTTGACTTATTAGTTAAAAGAGGCTCTAATGAATCTGAATCAAGTTTAGCAAGAACATTCAAAAGACAATCAGGTGGTGAAACTCAAACTCCTTTCTACATTTCAATATTAGCTTCCTTTGCTCAACTTTATAGAAGTAACGATTCAAATGCAGATACAATTAGATTAGTTATCTTTGATGAAGCTTTCTCAAAAATGGATGGTTCAAGAATTAAAGAAGCTGTCTCATTATTAAGAAGCTTTGGATTACAAGCTATATTATCAACACCTACTGAAAAAGTTACCGATTTAGTTAACGAAGTAGATTTGACTTTAGTTGTAATGCACGATACTAAACACAACCGTTCTAGAATCGATAGATATGTTGATAAAAGAAAATTAAACGCAAATAATTAAAATTTAAGCGCTTAAATTAACACTCTGGGTAAAAAAACACCTAGAGTGTTTTAAATTTAGTAAAAAATTAATTTATATTAGTTCATGTATAAATTAAATAGTGTATAATTAAGTCATAGAAAAATTAATCTTATGGGAAAAACAGTATATTCTGGAACAAGTTATATTAAAAAAGAACAAAAAAAGTTAATCAGAAGAAATATTCTACAAGGGATATCAATTAGCCTAGGGGTATTTTTGCTTTATTTTGCATATGTGTTTTTAGCTAGCTTATCTAGAGGTTATTTTTTGTTTAATAATAATTTTTTTGGAAGTGTAAGCGCTTTAAATTTTATCCCTTATTTTGATACTAATGTGTCTTTATTTGACTTTTCTATTAAAGAGAGCATCTATAGATTAGTTATATTATTAGTAGTCATATTAGTTTGTGTATTTATTTGCTTATTGTATGTTAAGTTACATTATTTAAAACTCAATAAGAAATATAGAAAAAAATATGAAGAGAGTTTAATTAGTGAAGCTAAATTAAACGGCATATTGTTAGATACTAATTACCAAGAAAAATTAGATGTAATTAAAGATAATGAAAAGGTATTAGAAAGCATGTCTATTTATAATTCTAAAATAGGTAGTCAATATGAATTAAAGACATCATTAGTAGATTTAAAAATGTATGCTTATAAATATAAAAATGACAATGAATCTAAAAAAGATGGATTGTTAATTTCTACTAAGTTATCTAAAGTTAGAACTCATTCATTTTTAGAAATTAGATCAAGTGGGGAACCTAGCTTTGATAGATTTGATGGCTTGAAAATTAATAAATATGGTTTTGATGAAATATCAAGTATTACAAACTTTATTTGTTATACCACATTAGGTCAAGAAGTTTATTTAATTATTAATAAGAAAGTTGCTGATGCGATTAGTAAATTATCATTTTATGTTAAAACTGATGTAATTATTCTTTTAAAAGAAGACACTTTATATATTTTCTTAGAAGGATTTAAGTTCAATTTCGTAAAAGATTTGAAAAACAAATTAGATCCTCAAATCTTAGAAAAACAAGCTGAAGCATTACTTGGTTTCCAACAAGTTATTTCAAAAATTGTAAATGGTTTGAATGGGGAAGTAGTGTTTAAACAAGAAGAAAAAGGCAATGGCATTTTAATATATTAAGGAGGTAAATATGATAAAAGGAAAATTTGTTGCGATGCTTTTAGCAGGAGGCAAAGGTACAAGATTAAAATCACTTACAAAGAAATTAGCTAAGCCTGCAGTCTATTTTGGTGGAAAATATAGAATTATTGATTTCCCACTTTCTAACTGCGCTAATTCAGGAATTGATACAGTAGGTGTTTTAACTCAATATGAATCTACACCTTTAAATACTTATGTATCAAATGGTTCTAACTGGGGTATTGATGGTAAAAAATCATTGACTGTTGTTTTAACTCCTCATCAAACTGATGAAGGTGCTAACTGGTATAATGGCACAGCTGATGCTATTTATCAAAATATGGATTTCTTAGATCAAGAAGATCCTGAATATGTAATCATTTTATCTGGTGACCATATTTATAAGATGGATTATGATGATATGCTTTCATTCCATAAATCTAAAAATGCCGATTTAACAATCGCATGTTTACAAGTAACTTTAGAAGAAGCAAAAAGATTTGGTATTATGAAAGCAGATAGCGATTATAAGATTGAATCATTTACTGAAAAACCTAAAAACCCAGAATCTACTTTAGCAAGTATGGGTATTTACATTTTCAATTACAAAGCCTTAAGAGCTGAATTAGTAAAAGATCATAAAAATCCAGATTCTGAAAATGACTTTGGTAAAAACATTATTCCTAGCATGCTTGAAGCAAAGAAAAGATTATATGCTTATCCATTTAATGGATATTGGAAAGATGTTGGAACTATAGATTCATTATGGGAAGCCAACATGGATTTATTAGATGAAAAGTGCACTCTTGATTTATATGAAAATAACGCAAGAATCTTATCTGAAGATACACTTTCTTTCCCTTGTTATGTAACTCCAACTGGTTCATTAACTGATTCAATTGCTAACCAAGGTGCAATAATTTCAGGTGAAGTTAAACATTCAGTTATTTTCCATGGTGTCACAATTGAAGAAGGCGCTATAGTTGAAGATAGTGTTATTATGCCAAATACAACAATCAAAAAAGGAGCTCATATTAGAAGAAGTATAGTTGCTCCTGATATTGAAGTTGAAGGTGAATATGTAGGTAAAGATGGTGAACCCATCTTACTTGTAAATAACTAAAAGGAGGGAAAGATTATGAGTTCAAGAGCTATAGGTATTGTTAACTTACATTATGCTGCAACTTGCGGATTATTAAATTCTTCAAGATCACTTGCTTCTACATCAGTTATTTGTAGATATGCATTTATGGATTTTCCATTATCAAATTTCTCTAATTCTGGAATTGATAGAATGGCAGTCTTAGTAAAGAAAAATTTACGTTCTATTATTCAACATATTGGTGATGGTCATATGTATAATGAAAACTCCAAATTAGGTGGTGTTAGCATTTTATATGATGAACCATTTGCCTCAAATGAATTATACAATCACGATATTAACAATTTAATTGAAAACGAATGGTATATAAAATCAGTAAATGAAGATGTAGATGTCTTTGTATTTGCTCCTACCCACATCATTTATAAGATGGATTTTAGACCATATATTGAAGACCACATTGCTAAAAATAATAAGATTTCACTTTTCTATTCCAAGATTAATAAAGCTAAATCAACATTTTTAGGTGAACAAGTAGTTAAAGTCGATGAAAATGGTATCTTAACTGATATTCACGATAATTTAGCAACTCAAGATGAAGAAAATGTTTATTTACAAACCTTTATTATTGATAAAGAAGTCTTAAAAGGCTTAATTCAATTAGGTAAAAAAGAATCTTCTTTATTCTCATTATTAGATGTTATTAAAACAATTTATAAAGATATTCCTATTCATTGTTATGAATATAAAGGAATTGTAAGATGCTTTGATTCATTAGCTCATTATTTAGAATATTCACAAGAATTCTTATTTGATCCAAAAATGAGAGAAACATATTTTGACCCTAGCTGGCCAATTTATACAAAATCATTTGATACTCCTCCTGCTAAATATGGAGTTCACGCTAATATTAAAAATTCCTTTATTGGTAATGGTAGCCAAATTGAAGGTACAGTAATTAATTCTATTATTGGTAGAAATGTTGTAATTAAGGCTGGTAGTGTAGTCAAAGATTCTATTGTTTTAACAGGTACATATATTTCTGAATCAACTCACATTGAAAATGCAGTCTGCGATAAAGAATCTAGAATTATTCATAAAAAGGAAATTGTTGGTACAAAAGAAAATGTCCAATATATTAAAAGAGGAGATATAGTTTAATATGCGTATAGTATTAGCAGCATCTGAAGCCGTACCATTTTCTAAAACTGGTGGACTTGGAGATGTAGTTAGTGGTTTAAGTTTAGCCTTGAAAAAGAAAGGTCATAAAGTCAGTGTATTTTTACCTTTCTATTTAAAAACTAAACGCAATGTTTTAGATGATTATAAATTTGTCGATTCATTTCAAATTCCTCAAGGAAATCAAATGATAGGAGCAAACATTTTAAAAGATACAAAACAAGGTGTTGACTATTATTTTGTTGAATGTGGCACTTATTTTGAAAGAGATGGATTTTATGGTTATCAAGATGATGAAAAAAGATTCTCATTTTTCTGCCAAGCTGTTAGAAAAGCTATCTTAAGATTAGACTTAAGACCTCAAATCATCCATGTTAATGACTGGCAAACAGCAATTTTACCATTATTATGTGCAGATGCTGGTATGAAATTTAAGTCATTATTAACAATTCATAATCCATTGTTCCAAGGATATTTTAATTCATATAATTTAGGTGAATATTTAAATTTACAAGAATATTATTATTCTAGTGGATTATTAAAATTCAATAATCAAGTCTCATTATTAAAAGGTGGTATTTGTACTTGTGATGCTATTACAACTGTTTCAATAACACACGCAAGAGAACTCTTATCTGATTTTAATGCATTTAATGGATTAGGATATATTCTTAATAATAGACAATCAGATATGTTTGGTATTGTTAATGGTATTGATTATACATTCTTTTCACCAAAAAGTGATAAATCTATAAGTGCAAATTACGATATTAATACATATAAAGATGGTAAATATTTAAATAAAAAGGCAGTTTTAGAAGCATTTGGATTTAAAACTGATGATATTGATAAACCATTATTTGCAGTAATTTCAAGACTTACATCTCAAAAAGGCGTTCATAGAATTTTAAGAAATTTAGAAAATATTGCTTCAAAAGATGCAAGATTAATTGTTTTAGGACAAGGAGATTACGATATTGAATCTCAATTAAAGCAAATGCAAGAAAAATATCCAGATAACATTAGAGTCTATCTTGGATACAATGAAGGCTTATCACATTTAATTTATGCAGGTAGTGATTTCTTCTTAATGCCTAGTATGTTTGAACCATGTGGACTTGGTCAAATTATCGCTATGCATTATGGTAGCTTACCAATTGTAAGTAAAGTTGGTGGCTTAAATGATACAGTAGTTTCTTATTATGATAATAAAGAAAAATCAACAGGCTTTTCATTTGCAAGCTGGGATGAAAACTGCTTTGATTATTCAATTGGTTTAGCAATTGATATGTATTATAGTAAGAATCCTGAATTAGATGTCATGATTAAAAATGCTATGAAGGCTAATTTCTCTTGGTCTAAACAAGCTAATGAATACATCGAATTGTATAAATATTTATTAAAACGTTAAAATTAAAATAGCAAGTAGAAAATTAAATCTACTTGCTATTTATTTGCCTAAATTTTGTAAATAATTAATGTAATGTTTGTATATTAATTCAGCTACTTGTTTAATGTCATATTTTTCAGTATCAATTTCAAATATTCTTTTATCTACTAATTGATCATCAGCAAATCTAGTGACATCATTTTTTAGTCTTTTTTGAATGTCTTCTTCTTTGTCGCCTCTATTTCTCATTCTAATAGCACGAGTTGAATTACTAGCATGAAGTCTATAGACCATAATATGTTCATCATTTAATGAAAGGAAGACTCTTGCCCCACTAGTTTCAACAACTAAGACTTTATCATCACCTATTTCTTTTTTAGAAGTTCCATAATAATTGTTGTTATATGTTGTTGTTTCTACAAAAGCATCTTCTTGTTTTAATTTTTCAAATTCGTCTTTTGTAACAAAGTGGTAATCAATTCCATCTACTTCACCAACTCTTGGATTTCTTGTTGTGTGAGTGACTACTTTTTTAATACCATATAAATTTCCTAATTCTTTTGCGGTTTCAGTTTTTCCAGATGCGCTTGCGCCTGTGATAAGAATCATTATTGGTCCTCCAAATTGAAATATAAAATATATTATTTAAATAAGTGTATCTAAATTTTTATATAACAAGATAATTTTACATTATTTTTTCACACTTGTTCAACAAAATGTAAATAATAGATTATGAAAGCGCTTGAAAATTGGCGCAGTTGTTAATTATTAAATATATCTTGATTTATTAAAAAGAGCGTGGTAATATAAATACTGCACAAAGAAAGTGCTTAGATATCGCGGGGTAGAGAAGTGGCCTATCTCGTCGGGCTCATAACCCGGAGACCGCAGGTTCAAATCCTGCCCCCGCTACCATTGTAAATTACAAGATGTGTTAGTTCACATCTTTTTTTAATAAATGATATAGATAGGATTTTATAAAATATATGAAAATTAGAAATATTGAATCAAAAGATATAGAAAAATGCTGTAAAATATATAATTATTATATTGAAAATACATGTTACACACTTGAAGAAAAGAAATTATGCTTAGATGACTTTAAATCTAGAGTTGAATCTATTAACGCTAAATTTCCTTATATAGTTGTTGAAAATGATGCTAAAGAAGTTATTGGCTATGCTTATTTAAATACTTTTAATTCTAGAAGTGCATATAAAATTACTGCTGATCTTTCTATTTATATTAGTAAAGATCATCTAGGTGAACATGTAGGAAGCTTATTACTTAACCAAATTGAAAAATTAGCTTTAAAACAAGGAATTAAAAATATTATTTCTATTGTTACAAGTGAAAATGAAAATTCTTTCAAATTTCATATTAAAAATGGATTTGAATTACAAGGGACAATTAAAGATGTAGCAGTTAAATTTTCTAAAGTTATTAGCGTACATTATTTTAAAAAAGTGATAAGTAAAATTGATTTAAATTAATAAACTTAGGGTTTTCTCTTATTTTTTAATAACATATCTACTTAGATTCAAATAAAATGAAAATAGGATAGAGATTTAAAAAAATAAAAAATAGAATTCATTTTGTAGTGTGAATTCTATTTTTTGTTTTCTAGTAATTAAGTGGATGTTTTTTATTTATTTCAATTACTTTTTCTTTAATTGCATCTAATTGAGCTAAATCATCTTTATTTTTAATGGCTTCATCAATTAAATGAGCAATTAAGATAAAGTCTTCTTTTGAATAGCCTCTAGTTGTCATTGCTGGAGTTCCAATTCTAATTCCAGAAGCAATAAATGGTTTTAATTGATCAAATGGTAAGGAATTTTTATTAGCAGTGATATTAACTTGTTCAAGTAACTTTTGAGTTTGTAATCCTGTGATTCCTTTAGATTTATATACATCTAATAAGAAGAGGTGATTATCAGTGCCATTTGTCAATACATCATATCCCATATTTATAAATTCATTGGCCATAGCTTTAGCATTAATTACTACATTTTCCATATAGGTTTTATATTTAGGTTGTAAGTCTTCTTTAAAGGCGACAGCTTTTGCAGCAATTACATGTTCTAAAGGACCACCTTGGACACCTGGGAAGACGACTTTATTCATTTTCTTAGCGATTTCTTCATTATTTGTCATCATTATTCCACCTCTAGGTCCTCTTAAGGTTTTATGAGTAGTAGAAGTTACAATATCAGCATAAGGAATTGGAGATGGATGTAAGGAAGTACATACTAATCCAGCAATATGAGCAATATCAGCAATTAAATAAGCTCCTACTGAATCAGCGATTTCTTTAAATCTTTTGAAATCAACAACTCTAGGATAAGCAGAGCAACCACAAATAATTAATTTAGGTTTAATTTCTAAAACTTGTTGTTGAATTTGATCATAGTCTAATAAGAAAGTATCTTTATTTACTTCATAAGAGATGGAATTATAATCTTGCCCAGAAAAAGAGAGAAAATAACCATGACTTAGATGTCCACCAGCACTTACTGACATTCCCATAATTGTGTCACCTTTTTCTACTAAAGTTCTAATTGCGGCCATATTAGCTTGAGAACCAGAATGAGGTTGAACATTTACATAGTTTACATTGAATAATTTTTTTAGTCTTTCTTGAGCAAGTGTTTCAACTATATCGACATATTCACATCCACCATAATATCTTTTTGAAGGATAACCTTCTGCATATTTATTAGTTAAAATTGATCCTTGAGCTTGTAAAACAGCTTTAGATGCAAAGTTTTCAGAAGCAATTAATTCAGTTGAAAATTGTTCTCTATTATATTCGCCTTTTATTGCATCAAATATTTCTTTATCTTCATTTTCTAAATCTATTGGATTTACCATAGTTAGTTTCTCCTTATTAATTAATGTTTTTATTATACTCTTATTTTTACTTTTTAATTAACAATAATTTGAACTAATATAATATAATTAAACATGGAGATAAGATAATGACAATATTAGATGGCGTAATTCTAGTTATATTATTAATCGGATTAATATTTGGCTTTTTAAAAGGTGTTAAAAAGAGCATTTCTAAATTAGGTGGAATAATAATTGGAATAGTAGTTGCTGTTTTATTTTATTCTTTGCTTTCAAATTATATTTTAAATAATATTGATGCAAGTATTACTTGGGCTAGTTACTGGTCAGATAAAGTTAATGCAAGTAATTCAGATACAGCTAGTCAAATTGCTTTAAAATCACCATATGCTTTAATTAAAGATGATCCATCTTTAGTAAAACAAATGTATGAATATGCTGGAGTACCTAGCTTATTTTCTTCTTTCTTTGTTTCTAAAATATATATTTCTAATTCTAGTGTTAGTCTTGCAATTGGTTCTTCAATTGCTGCTAGTATCACTTATTTAGTGACATTTATTTGCTTATTTATTGTTACAAGTATAATTGTCACTTTATTAATTAGATTTGTTTTAAATGGCTTTTCTACTAAAAATAAGAAGGGAATAGTTGATAGATTAACTGGTAGTTTTGTATATTTATTTATAGGTGGATTTACTTGTTTAGTAATAATGTTAATATTAGTTGGTTCATCTTATGCAAGTAGTGATTTATCAAATTGGTTAAATAATCAAGTTAACATTGATAGTACCAGTTTCTCAATTTCTAGAATATTTTATAATTTAGCTTGGCAAATAATTAATATGTTTATTAAATAAAGGAGTAGGTATGAAAAGAGTAGTAATTAAAAATTTTGTTTGCATATTATCAACAATTGGATTAGTGGCTTTGTTTTTTATTCTTTATGGTTTTAAATTAAGCGAATCTTCAACTTTTCCAAAGATGTTACCTTTTTATATGATGGGATTAGCATTAGGAGTATTTTCTTTATATTGGTCATTAAGAGAAGCCAATATCATCTCATTTAGAAATTTAATCGGTATTTATTTCACTTTGTTTTTTACTATCTTATATGTAATTATTGAAGCAGTTAATATTACCTTACTTTCAAAAGATAATATATCTACAACAATTAGCGTTATTTCTTATGTCTTATTTGGCTTATCTTGTCTATGTATGTTATTTGATTTTGCTTATGCTATTTATGTAGATGTTAAATATTTAAAGACTAATAAAATTATTAGAAATAACTAACAAAAATACGGGTTAATTTACACTTGAATTAGCCAATTTTTATTTATACAATTAAGTTGTAGTAAGGAGGAATTAAAATGGCTACTACACCTGAAATGTTAAAAGGAACAAAAACAGAAGAAAATTTAAAAACAGCTTTTAGTGGTGAATCACAAGCTAGAAATAAGTACACATTTTTCGCATCAGTTGCTAAAAAAGAAGGCTATGTTCAATTTGCTGAATTATTCTTAGAAACTGCTGCAAATGAAAAAGAACACGCAGAATTATGGTTTAAAGCCTTAGGAGGAGTTAAAGATACTGCTTCTAATTTATTAGCTGCTGCTGAAGGTGAAAATTACGAATGGACATCAATGTATGATGAATTCGCAAAAGTCGCTGATCAAGAAGGATTTAAAGATATCGCTGCTCAATTTAGAGGAGTTGGACAAATCGAGAAAAAACACGAAGAAAGATATAGAAAATTATTAGAAAATTTACAATCTAATCACGTATTTATCTCTGAAGAAGTTCAAATTTGGAAATGTAAGAATTGTGGATATATCCATGTAGGTAAACAAGCTCCTATGAAATGTCCAGTCTGTAATCACGATAGAGCATATTTTTGCAAAGTTGATGAACAAGGACACGAATTATTCTAAAAATAAATATCTTTAATTAATTAGGTGGAATTTATTCCACCTTTTTTAAGTGTTAATATTTATTTTTGACTTGAAAAAGAGTATCTTATAAATGAGAACATTTTCTGAAAATGTAACAAAAAGGAGTCAAAGCGATTATGTCTATTAACAACAATTTAAAAGATAGAGCTACTATATATAGCGTTGCAAAAAGAGCAGGAGTCAGTTTAGCTACTGTAAGTAGAGTAATTAATGGCAAAGACAATGTCACTGAAAAAACAAAAATTAAAGTTCAAGAAGCTATTAAAGATTTAGGATATAGACCTAGTGCTTTAGCTAGAGGACTTGCTACAAATAAATCTACTAATATTGGTATTGTTTTACCAGGTGTTAATTACATTTACATTTGCAATATGTTAGCTGGTATGACTGATATTGCTAAAATTTATGGTTATCAAACAACATTATTTGTTGCAAGACGTTCAAAAGAAGACACTCAACAAACAATTGAAAAATTAGTTTCAAGCCATGTTGATGGAGCTATTATTTTTGATGACGAATTAGATGTAGAAGAAATTAAATACATCCAAAATTACAATATTCCTTTAGTAGTTATCGGTCATGAAATGAAAAATGAAAACTTAGCAAGTATTGTAATGGATTATTCAAATCCTTTAAATAACCTTTTAAAAGAATATTATGCAAAGCCAAATTGTGGTGATGTTCATTATGTAGATGTTTCTATGGCTGGTAATATGATGGATGATGTTAGAGATAATATGATTCATTTTGCTAGAGAATTAGGAAAACAAGTTTCTTTAGTTCATTCTGAAGATTCATATCAAAGAATTTATGCAGATATGAAAGTCTATTTTGAATCTCCTTCTAATAGAAAAGGATTATTTATTTGTCCTAGAGACTCTTTAGCTTGTGCTGTTATTAATTCCGCTTTAGAAGCTAATGTTAATATTCCTGAAGATATTGAAGTTGTTTCAGTTGTTGGTACTAAATATTCTTATATTGTTAGACCACAAGTTACAAGCTTTGATATTGACTTATTTGAAGTTGGTTCAATTGCAGTTAGAATGCTCACTAAATTATTAAAAGGTGAACTTGAAGATAAAAATAAGATTTTCAAATTCAATGCTAAATTAGTAAAAAGAGGATCTACTTCTAATAACTAATTAAGAACATATATAAATATATGTGTAAATTCTATGGAGATTTAATATGTTTACTCAGTTTTATCAAGAAACTTGGTTTATCATTTTAATTGCTGTTATTAGTGCGATATTAGCAGCAGTTTTAGTCGTGGTTTTGTTTGTATTTATTTATAGACATTCATGTAAAATGGCCATTAGGGATTTACAAACTAGATATGATGAAATTCACGATTCTTTTTCAACTGATTGTTCTAACATGATAAAAAGAATCGAAATTATTTCTAAAAATAATTCAGATTATAAATCTGTCTACGATTCAGTTAATTTAAGATTTTCTAACGTTTTAACTGATAACGATAAGGGCTGTTATATTGCAGTTGAATCATTAAAAAAGTTAGTAGAAGAGAAAAACTACAAAGATATTAAATCGATTATTAATTCTACTAAATTAAGTATGGATTCATTTGCAAAAGAAGCTACTTTATTAAATAACGATTTACAAATGGTTTTAAAAAATGAGGAAGAATTAAGAGCAAGAATGGTGGCTCTAAAAGAAAGATTTAGAACATTGAAGAATTCTTATTCTGATAACAGTCAAGCTTTAGAACCTATCTCAGAAAGTTTTGATACTTTAATTAATCATTTAACTGATTTATTTGTTTCTTTTGAAGATTATTTAAATAGTGCTAATTATCAACAAGCTAACGCTTTAATTCCTAAGATTGAACAATTAATTGAAGCTGGAAATAAAGTTATGGTTGATTTACCTACTTTAACTACTTTGACATTTGTTGTTGTTCCTCAAAAAATTGAAGAATTAGAAATTAATTACAATAAGATGGAACAAGAAGGTTATCCTTTACATCATTTATTAGCTAACCAAGCAATTAAAGAAATGAATGAACAACTTGAATATTGTAAAGGTAAATTAGCTAAGCTTTCTATTAGTAATGTAAGTGCTACTTTAGATGGAATTAGCATGAGAATTACTCAATTTTTCAATGATTTTGAAAAAGAAAAGAACGCTAAAGAAGAATTCGATTCCATGCAAGGTATTGTTAATAATTTAAATTATAAAGCCACAAAACAATACGCTAATTTAAGTAGCAGTTTACCTAAATACATGAAAGTATATGTCATTTCTCAAACTTATATTACTCAAATGACTAATATAGGAAATATGATTAATGATATGACTACTAAAAAGAGAATGTTAGATGGTTTTATTAATTCAGAAACTAAACAACCTTATTCAGTTTTAATGGCAACTATTAAAGATTTAAAAAATAAGATTGATAAGATTCAAAACGCCTTTGATGATTTCCATAATTATTTAGTCTCATTAAAGCAAGATACTGAAACAGTCTATACATTTATTAGAACTTCTTATGAGAAAATCAAAGAATATGAATTTAAGATTAATCAAGCTCATGTTGTTAACTTTGCAGTTGTATATTTAGATAAATTAAATGACTGCATGAATTGCTTACTCGATTTAAATTCTAGATTATCTTCTTATCCAATAAATGTTTTGGAATTAAATGAAATTTATCAAGAATATAAGGCTAAATTTGATAAATTATATGAAGATTTAGATGAGAATTTGAAAAATATGGCACGTGCAGAAGATTTAATTGTTTACGACAATAGATTTAGAGATGTTTCTGATTCTTGCAAAAATTCTTTATATCAAGCTGAAAAATCCTTTATTGAAGGTGATTTTGGAAGAGCTAGTATGATTGCAAGTCAAATTTATAAAACAGAAGTAAGTGAAGGTAATTAATAAAATGCTATATTTTGATAATGCTTCTACTAGCCAAATTAGCAAAGAAGTTTTAGATGTTTTTAATAAGCTTACATTATCTTTAATAGGAAACCCTTCTTCTAATCATCAACTTGGATTTGAAGCTAGTCAATATCAATTAAAGGCGACTAGACAAATATTAAAACAGTTAAATTGTCAAGAAAATAGACTTATTTTTACTTCAGGGGCAACTGAAGCTAACAATTTATTAATAAATGGAATTGCTTATAGAAATAAATCTTTTTCAAATGTGATTGTAACTAGTAAAGTTGAACACGCTTCTATATTAGAATGCTTTTATAAACTTGAAAAAGAAGGCTTTAAAGTTATTTATTTAGATGTTGATAGAAATGGTAATTTAAATTTTGAACAGTTAAATAATACATTAAAATTAAATCCTAGTTTAGTGTGTGTCATGTCTACAAATAATGAAGTTGGAAATAATTTTCCTCTTAATAAAATAAGTGAATTAGTCCATAAAAATTCTAAAGCATATTTTATAAGTGATGTTACTCAAGGAATTGGTAAAACAAAGATTGATTATTCTTGCCTAGATGGATTTAGTATGTCTGCTCATAAAATCCACGGACTTAAATCATCTGGTTTTTGTTGTATAAAACCAAATGTAAAAATTGATCCTTTAATTATAGGAGGCCATCAACAAGATGGATTAAGGGCTGGGACAATAAATGCTCCACTTAGTTGCGCTTTAGCTAGTGCTCTTAGATTGTATTTTGCTAGTTTTGATAAAAGAAAAGAAAATGTAGAAAAAATATACAATTATTTATATTCAAAATTAGAAGAAATGAAAGAAGATATATGTATAAATTCTTCTAAAGAGAACACTTCTTATTACATATTAAATTTCTCGTTAATTAAGCATAAAGCAAGTGTAGTAGTTGAAGATTTATCTTCTAAAGGAGTTTATGTTTCTACTCAGTCAGCTTGTTCTTCTAAAAAAGCTGCTTATTCTTATGTTTTAGATAATATGGGATTTTCTAAAAATATAAGTGAAAACGCAATTAGAGTCTCTTTTTCTGGAGATGAGAGTATAGATGATGTTAATTATTTTATCTCCAGTTTAAAAGAAGAATTAAATATTTTAAAAGAAAGGGAATAACATGGAAAAATCAAATATTATAATGGTCAGATTTGGTGAATTATCCACCAAAGGCAAAAACATGAAAGATTTCATCAGAAAATTAGGTGATAATATTAAGATTGCATTAAGCGAATATAAAAATCTTAAATTTGAAATTAGACATGACCATATTTACATATATTTAAATGGAGAAGACTTTGATTTAGTTTCTAAACGTTTAGCTTTAGTTCCTGGTTTATTATCTTTTTCATTATGCCAAGCAGTTGAAAAAGATATTTCTAAGATTAAAGAGTATTGTTTGAATTTAGCTAAAAATTCTACTAAGTCAACTTTTAAAGTGTTTACTAAAAGAATCGATAAATTATTTCCATTTACTTCTGATCAAATTAATAGAATGGTGGCTGGCGAGATTTTATCTAACTGCAAGAATTTAAAAGTCGATGTTCATAATCCTGAACTTGAAATTCATATTTCTATTAGAGAAGATATAGCTTATATTTATTCTGATTCTATTAGTGGACTAGGTGGATATCCAGTTGGAATTGCTGGAAAAGGCTTGATGTTATTATCTGGAGGAATTGATTCTCCTGTGGCTTCATTTTTAATGATGAAAAGAGGAGTGAAATTAGAAATGATTCATTTTGCTGCTCCTCCTTATACTTCTAGTCAAGTTATTGTTAAGATTAAAGATATTTGCCATAAATTAAATGTTTTTCAACCAGATATAAAATTGTATATTATTCCATTTACTGAAATTCAAAAGAAAATATATGAAGTAGCAGATAGATCATATGCAATTACAATCATGAGAAGAATGATGTTAAATATTGCTCAGCGAGTTGCTATTTCACATAAAGATTTAGTTTTATGTAATGGCGAATCAATTGGTCAAGTTGCTTCTCAAACTCTTCAATCAATTAGATGTATTGAAAAAGATTGTTCTTTACCAGTAATTAGACCATTAGCTACATATGATAAATTAGAAATAATTAAGATTTCTAAAATGATTGATACATATGATATTTCAATTAGACCATATGAAGATTGTTGTACTATTTTTACAGTAAAAGATCCTACTACTTGCCCTCATTTTGATAAAGTTAATGAATTTGAAGCAAAGTTTGATTTTCAACCACTTCTTGATGAAGCCTATAACACTATGGAAATAGTACATATTAATAACCAAGAAGAAAAAGAAGATATATTCTAAATATATAGGCTAATATAGCCTTATTAAGAAAGATTTTAATTAATTGAATGATTTTTCTTGACACTTAAATGTGGATAGTGTAAGATTATTCAGTAAATAAAACATGGAAAGTCAAGTTGTCTACTTGCACCTGAGTCTAATTAAGATTAGGTAAATAGCCAAAATAATTAAATTATTGAAACTATTATAGCGGACATATGACTTATGCCCGCTTTTATTTTTACAAGGAGGAAAGTCTTATCAATACGCCAGTAGTTAAAAGACCACCATTACCAAAGGTCCAAAAAGATTTAGTTAATGAAAACATTCCATTTCAACAAGTATTAGTTGTTGATGAAGAAGGTAAAAAAATTGGAGTAATGTCAAGAAATAAAGCCATAGAAATGGCTTATGATAAAGATCTTGATTTATTCTGCATTGCACCTAGTGCTAAGCCACCAGTGTGTAAAATTATGAACTTTTCAAAATATAAGTTTGAAAAGAAAAAAGCTGATAAAGAGGCTAAGTCAAAACAAGCTAAGCCAAATCCTGAAAAGGAAATTCAAATCACATCATTCACTTCTCAACACGATATTGAAACTAAAGCTAATCAAGCAATCAAGTTAATGCAAAAAGGCTATAAGCTTAAATTAGTTGTTTTCTTAAAGGGTAGAATGGTTGATAAAGTTGATGTTGCTCAACAAGCTTTACAAAAGATGATAGATCTTCTTTTACCATATGGTACTATCGATAAGCAACCTACTAAAGAAGGTAGACAGTACTTCTGTTACATGTCACCTATTAAAAAGAAGAATTAATTGGAGGAAAAATTATGAAATCAAAACAAAAGACCAAACGTGCAGTTAGCAAACGTTTCCATGTTACTGGTTCAGGCAAAATCATGAAAAATGGTAACACCAATACATCACATCTTGCCTTATCCAAATCACATAAAAGAAAAATGCATTTAAGAAAAGCCGGTGAATTAAACCGTGCCGATAGAAGACGTTTAAGCCGTCTTATCGCTAGATAATTAGGAGGATAAAGTATGAGAGTAAAAGGTGGAACAGTTAAACACGCACATAGAAAAAAGGTTTTAAAGTTCACAAAGGGTTATTTTGGTTCAAAACACACTCTTTATAGAACCGCTAACGAAGCAAGAATCAAAGCATTAGCTTATGCTTATGTTGGTAGAAAGAATAGAAAAAGAGATTTCAGAAAATTATGGATTACAAGAATCAATGCCGCTTGCCGTGCTAATGATATCTCTTATTCAAGATTCATCAATGGCTTAAAGTTAGCTAACATCAATTTAAATAGAAAGATGTTATCTGAAATCGCTATTGCTGATCCTAAGGCTTTCTCTGATTTAGTTAGCCAAGCTAAAGCCGCTTTAGCAAAATAAGATAAATAAATAATAAGGATTTCTTTAATTAGAAGTCCTTTTTTACTGCTATTTTTTCTTTAGTTTCAATTCTTTTAAAAATGTAGCTATAAAAAGGGTAGATAAACGCAAAAAAAGTACAACTTAAATGGTTTTATGATAAACTAAAATGTATTATTTTGTTTAGTTAGGAGATAAATATAAGAATATGTTAAAAAGATTGAAAAAAATTCTAACTTTAGGATTACTTGGCGTACTAGTAAGCTGCGATAATGGTGTAAGTTCTTCTATATCATCATCTACTGTTAATAAAGATATTACTGCCACTGCTAAAATTAAGATTTATAAGGATAATAATTATTCCTCAAATGGAAGATTTATTCCTTCTAGTAAAGTTTCTTTAAAATATAATTACAATACATTATCTGGAACTTTATCTAACAATGAATCTGTTATGCCTAGTATTGGAAAGGCTAATTTATTAGTTATTCCAGTTCATTTACCTGGTGGAGATGAATATAAAACTGAAAAAGTTAGAAACGATATTAAAAAGGTTTTCTTTGGAGAAGAAAATGAAGAAGGATTAGGCTTTAAATCAGTTAAACAATTTTATAAACAAGCTAGCTATGGCAAGTTTGATTTAGATGGGGTAGTTACTGATTGGTTTGACGCTACTAGTTTAATTAGTTCAGAAAAAGATGTTACCCAAGGTAGTAGTGGTACTATTATTACTAAAATATTAACTGAAGCTGTTAAATGGGCGCAAGATAATCAAGGTATTAATTTACAAGATTACGATCAAAATAGAGATGGTTCTATTGATGGTGTTTATTTAGTTTATGATCATTTAGATTGGACTACTCAAGGTTATCTTGAACAAGTAAAAGATCCTATGTTTGATGTTAGTAAATTAAATCAAGCCTTCTGGAACTTTACTTATTGGGATTGGAATACATCTCCTATTGTTTATAAAGATAGTGAAAATCCTGCTAGTGATGAAATTCCTACAACATCAGGATTTTCTTGGTCTAGTTTTGATATGATGTACACTTCATATTGTTCTAGAGATAAAGATAATGTCCCTGATATTTCTTCTTTGGATAATATTACAATTGATTCACATACTTTTGTTCATGAATTTGGTCATTTATTAGGTTTAGATGATTATTATTCTTCTTCAGATAATGCTTATCATCCAGCTGGAGAATTAACTATGATGGATCAAAATGTCGGCGATTTAGATTCTTATTCTAAGTTATTGCTTGGTTGGATTACTCCTTATGTAGCTTATGGTACTTCTGAAATTAACATTGCTAATGTTTCTTTAAATAGCGACCATTCTGTAATTGTTGTTCCTTCTAATTATGAAGAAATTTCTAATGAAGTTGAAGCTAGCGTTAATTCAAATAAAACAAAAGATTTCACATATGAATTTAATCCATTTAGTGAATATTTATTAATTGATTTATATACACCTGATGGAAATAACACTATTGATACATATGGTCCTAATTTTATCTATGATAGAAATAGTTTACCTAGTAAAATTGGTGTAAGAATTTATCATATTGATTCAAGAATATTTAAATGTACAGTTGTTACAAATCCATTAACTGGGGCTCAAATATTAAATTATGACACTTCAAATTATGAATGGGATGGAAATATGTTAGAAGATAATCAAGCTATTTTAATGCCTATTTCTAATAATCAAACTGAATCTAGTTCTTTCCAATTACCTGCAAGCTTTGATTATTTTGATCAAATTAGATTGATTGAAGCTAATTCAATTAACACATTTGATTCAAATGGATATATGACAAATTACACATTGTTTGATGAACAATCAGAACCATTTGATATTTTGACTTATGGATATCAATTCTTCCACGCTAATTATTCTTATAATGATGGAAGTGATATGCCATTTAAAATTAAAGTTGAAAATGTCAACGAGACTAACATATAAGATTGGAAGGATATAAAAAATGAAAAATAAATTAAGCGTAATCTTATTATCTATTTCATTACTTGGGTTAGTAAGCTGCAATGATAAAACAAGTTCATTAGCTTATCCAACTCATAAAGCCACTATTGAAGTTACTAATTCAAATAGTGAAGGTGGAATTATTGATCCAAGCAATGTGACAATTAGTGAAACTTATCAAACTATCACTCCAAAAAGACAATATAACACCCAAGTTTTACCTTCAACAGGTGATATTAATATCTTAGTTGTTCCTATTATTGTTCCTGGATATGAAACTATTGATTTAGATAATGATGGTGTTTCAGATAATGAAAAAGTTAAACAAGATCTTCAAAAAGCTTTCTTTTCAAGTGGAGAAGATGATGTATTTATTTCTGTTAAGGATTTTTATTATCAATCTAGCTTTGGTAAATTGAATTTAAATGGGGAAGTAACTGACTTTTTCAATATCAATGAAGATAGTGAATTAACTTATGATACAGCTGCTAGTATTAGCTTAAGTGAGACATATAATGTAGTTAATTCAGTTTGTGACTGGTTAAAAAATGTCAAAGGTTATGATTTAACTAAATACGATAATAATAAAGATGGCTATATTGATGGAATATGGTGTATTTATTCTTGTCCTGATTATTCTCAAGGTGGTCCAAATACTGATGATAAGAACTTTTGGGCTTATACATCTTGGGGAAATCAAACTACTTCATCTGGTGGAAGAGCTCCTGATGTTAAAAATCCAGTTTACAATTTATTTGGCTGGGCAAGTTATGACTTTATGTATGAAGGCTATGGCTTAAAAAAGATTGATACTCATACATTTATTCATGAAACTGGTCACTTTTTAGGACTTTCAGATTATTATTCTGATGTTTCTACTTATAATCCAGTTGGTAAAGTCGATATGATGGATGGAAATATCATCGATATTAATTCATATTCAAAGATGTTACTTGGTTGGACAAAACCATATATTGTAAAAGGTAACGGCACAATTGATCTTTCTAGCATGCAAAACGAGAATTCATTAATTGTCTTTTTAGATGATTCAACTACTCTTACTAACAATGAATTTGATCCATTTAGCGAATATATGGTAGCTGAATTATATACAAATGAAGGCTTGAATTATCAAGATAGTAGAAGAAGTGTTTCTGATAGACCATTAGCTATGAATGATGTTGGTGTTAGATTATATCATGTAGATAATAGAAAATATTTAGTAGATTCTACTGATAAGACTAATATTACTTCTAAAATTTATGAAGGTGAAACAATTGATTCTAAACATAAATTAATCTTACCTTTATCAAATGCAAGAAGTAGAGATACTTATAATAACAATTTCAAGATCAGTATGGATGTCAATTTATTTGATGAATTAAGAGTTATTGAAGCAAGCAAAGTTAATACATTTAATTATGGTGGAGTTCAAAATTCTAAGACATTATTTAAACAAGGAAATAGTTTTGATATGAATTCTTATTCTAGTTTCTTTGTCAATTCTTCTAAATTTGATAATGGTAATTCATTTTCAAAAGTAATTACAATTAAGGAGGTCAAATAAGATGAAAAAGGTTAAAAAGATTTTATCTTTATTATTTGTTTCTTCTATTTTATTAACTTCATGTGACAATAATAATTCTTCAAGTACATCTTCTTCTATTTTAGATGATATTTTACATAATGGTGAAGGATTAGAAGGAAACCAAGATCAAGACTTAGTTTTCAATCAATCAATTGAAGGATTACAACAACTTTTATATAAAGTTTCTCAAGTTAGTAAATATTCTTATGAAGTTACTTCTACTGTAAGTGGTTCTGAAGGTCATTTTACTGATTATTTTGATACAAATTGCTGGTATAACTTAGATCATGATGATCCTAGCGCTAGCTTTGGTTTTGCTATTGAGAAAGCAACAGTAGAAGGTAGTAGTGCTACTCAAGATAAATTATTTAAATACTTTTTAAATGAAAATAATGAACCAATTGCTAGTTTATATCAATACACTAAGATATTATCTAGTGGAGAATATGATGTAGATGACACTTTATATGGTCCATTAAATTTAGCTAATTTATCTATGTTATCTTCTATTTCAGATTTACAAGCTAGTAAAGTTTCTGCTAATAAATTCTTAATTACTGATGATAACGCTGCTTCTATTTTCCAATATATGACCACTTATGGTTTATCTATTGCAAACTATATGACTAGCTGTTATATCGATGTAATTAATTATGATACTTTAGAATTTAAGTGCACTATTAATTTAGGAAGTTATGGTGCAATTATAGGTAAATTTACTGATTTAACTTCTTCAAGTTCTATCTTAGATAAAACTAAGGCTAAATTAGATGCTAATCAATTAGCTGGTCTTCCTTATTTTGAAGATACAAAGGCTTTCTTTGAATTAACAAATAACAATAATTTTACAATTAAAGGTTATAATTACCATTTATCTAATGGAAATACAATTGAAAGAAACCCATATACAGTATATTGCACAAATAATTATGTATATGTAGATTTTGCTGATCCAAATTATGCTGATTTTGGCTTAGTCTTAGTAAGTAAAAATACTCCTATAACTTATTTAAATACCACTACTAATGAAGATGGTACTACTTCTACAAGTCAAGTTAGTCAAACTTTAGGATATGATTCTTGTTATGGCTTTTCTATGATTAATGGGGAATTAACTTTCGATTATTTTAAAGGTCCTATTGAAGCAGATGGTGTTCAATATAAAGAATATGAATCTTTAGATAGTATTCCTGAAGAAGATAAGAAAGAAAATATCTTATACATTGTTAAAGAAGAAGGCACTTCTATTAAAGTAGTTTATGAATGGGCTAATGTAAATGGCACATATCAATTCCAAAGATATTCTGGTTGGTACAATGATGTTGGTTCATTTTATTTAAACGATGTAAGTGCCACTTTTTACCCTAAGGCTATGGGTATTTCAAATTACGCTTACAATTATTTAGAACAAGCTATTGTTGATACTTCTTATTATCAAACTACAAATAATTCATATATGACTAGTGTTGCTAACGGTTTATTTGGTTGGGGATTTGAACAAACAACAACTTGGATGTCTTATATTAAAGGCGCTTATGTTGATATAAATAAAGATGATTCTAATAATATTTCCTCAGCAGAAGTTGGCTTAATTATTCAAGGTGCTATTGAAGGTGCTAGCTATGGCTTACAAAAAGCTTATTATACCTATTCTGATTTTGGCACAACTTCATCTAAGATTGTTGAAGATTTCTTAACTAGTAAAGGAGTAAGTTTCTAATATGAAAAAGAAAATATTATTACCTTTAATTAGTTTAGTTTGCTTAGTTAGTTGTAATCAAAATACATCATCTTCAATTGATTCAAGTGCAACAAAACCTACTCCAGTAGGGGAATTACAAACTGTATTTTCTAAATTAGTTGAAAATAACAATTTCACATTAGCCTTTAGACAAATTGGATATGAAGGTGAAATAACTGATATGAATTTTTATTTTACTAATTATTCATTTCAACAAGGGGATTCAACTTCTGCTAAAGGTATTGCTCAAGGGGATGGATTAATTTATAGATACACTATAAATGATGATGATTCTATTACTTCTTCTACTCCTATTGTAAATACTTATACTGGTGTTAGATATGAAAGTGTCTATTCTTATATAAATAGTGTTAAGGATTTAGATATTTCTAAATTACCGACTGAAGTTGATTCTTCTGGTTATTATAATTACGATTTTTCAAGTCAAGATAAAGCTACTAACGATATTATTGAAAGTGTATTTTTAAGATTATCAACTGGAGGAGAACATCCAGAATCTTTAAAAATAAAAGTAATTGGTGATTCATTAGTTTTTGAATCAGTTTTATTAACTTATAACGCTAGTGGGGAAAATCCACTTCAATTAAAAGTTGAATCAAGAGTATTTGATATTGATCAAACTGAAAATAGTCAAATTAAGTCATATATTGATAGTGGAAAGACTGCTAAAAATCCTATAGATTTAAAATTCTTTTCTGTTTTTAATAAATATTTAGGTGGAGATGATAACTACACTATAGATGTAGATTCTACTTCTTTAAATGTGGCTTCTTATCGTACTAAATTTAGTGAATATAGAACTAGTGAAGCCATCTTAGATACTACATCTACTTCAAATAGTGGGGTATTAGTAAGTCAAGGGGCATTACATTCATATGTTATTAATAATGGTAAAGTCGAAATTAAGTCTACTCCTTTAGAAGATGAAAATACTTTCTACACTTCTTTATTTGGTGAATATAGAATGTCATTTTCTTCCTTTGATTATTCTTTAATATCTGGTTATGTTGATGATAATAATTCAAATACATATTATTTAACTGATTCTCAATTTGTTAGTTATTTTGCCACATTATGTCAAATTAATATCAACGATTCTTTTTATACAGATAGTGTAAAAATTGAAATCACTGATTTTGAAAAGTATGAATTTACAGCAAGTTTTGATATGTACAATAAGACTTATGGTAATCGTTATGGTTCATTTTCAGTTAAATTCCACGATGTAAATAACACTAAAATTGAAGCAGTTGATAAATATTTATCTTTAGGAGATGATCCAACTACTCAAACAAATCAAGATTTGAAAACAGTCTTAGATGAATTTAATAAAGATAATTATTCAATAGATGTATTAATTGATGGAGTTGGTATGGCTAAAGCTTATTACACTTCTTCATATTATTTTATTCAAGCTTATGGCTCTCCAACTTATAATGAAGGCTATTTTAAATCAGGTGATAAGATTTATTCATTTACACTTGAATATGATATTGTTGAAAATAGCTCATCTTCTTCAGTTACTTACAATTTTAAAAACTTCAATGTTTCTACTCAAATTGATTATGCAAGTCAATATAAGATGAGCTTACCTGGAGCTGGTAGTTATTATTCAGATGAATATTCTATGAATTATCTTTCTAGAGTAAGTTCTAGTTTATATGATTACAATAATTATCAAGTTAGTAAAGATATGAATTTATCATATTGGAAGAGTAGTGACGCTCAATTTAGCATCGATATGATTAAATATATTATTCCAAGTGTTTCTAGTTATATTCCTGTTGGCTTTGGCTTATTAGCAAATGCTAATAAAGATGATATGAAACTATCATTTATTTTCATGACAATGTCAAATGATGGAACTCAACAAGGCTATTCAACTTTAACTTATTATGATATTGGAAAGACTTCTTCTAGTTTAGTTGAACAAGAAATTGCAAAATTTAACGCCAATAATTAAGGAGATTATTTATGAAAAAGAACAAAATTGCTTATTTATTAACTTCGTTTGTTTTTATTACTAGCTTAGTTAGTTGTAATCCAAAAAATAATTCTTCAACTAGTTCATCTAATTCTACTTCTTCAAAAGAAGTGAGTTATATTGAAATTAATGGTGCTAACACACTTCAAGTTGGACAAGAAACTACTTTAGTTGCTAATACAAAAGTAAGTTGGACTTCTTCTGATGAATCTATTGCAACAATTGATTCAAATGGTAAAGTCAAAGCTATAGAACAAGGAAGTGTAGTATTTACTGCTACTAGTATTGCTAATCCTTCTTTAAAAGCTACTCATACTATTACTATTTCTTATAAGCTTCCTAAATCAGAACAACTAAGCATTGAATTTGAAGGTGAAAATATAAGTTATGATGCTTCTAATAAAAAATACATTCTTCCTTTAGGAATTCAAATTAAATGTAAAGTTGTTACTTCACCAAATTACAAGACTCCTGCAGTTTCATTTAGTGTTACATTTTTAGATTCAAGTCAATCAACTTCAATTGTTTCAATTGAAAATGTTGATGATACTACCTGTTTAATTACTGGAAATGGGGATTGTAAAGATGTTACTATTTCAGCTAATTGTTCATTTGATGATGATAATAGTAACAATGTAAAAATAAGTGCAGATTTTGATATTGTTGACTTAAATAAAGAAGATAAACAAAAGGCCTTTACTAAATTAGATTCTACTATTTCAAAAGAGAATTCTTCTTTAAAACAAGCAAATATTATTTCTAAAACAACTACTACTAAATTAGATGATAATTCTAAAAAAGAAAACCAAGTTAATTATTCATTTAATTTATTTAATAACACCACTTATGCAAGTGTAGATACTAATGGTAATATTGAAAATTATTATTCTGGTATAAAAGATAATAAATATTATTTATTTAGTTATGATAGTTCTAAAAATATTAATTCTTTATTAACAAATAGCAGTGTAAGTGAAGAAAATAATTATTTAAAACAAGCAAATTCTATTTTCTATTTTAATAACACTACTACATATACTCTTAGTGGATTAATTCAAGATTTATTTGATTCAAGTATTTCTTTAGGTGATCAATTGACTAATTTTGGTGATTCAAGTTGTTATGCTAACGCTAAATTTAATATCACTGATTCTTTATTAAGTATTAGTTCTTCTTATAAAGAAGATGATATCTCTTATTTATTAAAATTAGATGTTAATTTTGAAAATGATGCAATTTCAAGTTTTACATTTACTCAAACTTCTACTTCTTCAACTAATAAAGTTGAATATAGTTTATCTTCTTCAAATTTAGTATATGGAGATAAATTAGAAGATAATTCAATTAATAATTCTTCTTATATTGACTTTAGTAAATATTATTTTACAAGTTTAGGTGTAAATTGTTTATCAGGAACTAGTAAAGAAGGTGTCTATGATTATTCAGATACAGCTAAATTTGGTGGAACTAGTGGAGAATATAATGCCTCTAGTAAGACTTATAGCTTACCAATTTATAAGTCATTACCTTTAAAGATTGATGATAGTTTAGGAAATAGTGGAATTGATGAAGTAAAAATTAGCGCTAATAACACAAATATTGATGTTCCTACTATTACTAATGATGGTATCTTATTATTCTCAGCTAAAACTGTTAGAGAATTACAAGAAGATGGAACTTATAAAGCTATTGTAAAAGAAGGATCAACTACATTTACATTAACTTCTTCTAAAAACAAAGTAACTTATTCATTTACTGTTGAATTTAAAAAGAGTAATATTACAAGCTTAGAAATAACTGATAATAAACCTTCTAATAATGATTTTGGAAATGTTCATCAAAATGAATATTCTTCTTATTTCTCATTAAAGGCTTTACCTAGTGATGATGCTAATGATTATAGTTATGAAATAGTTGATGAAAATGATCAATTAATTGATAGTTTAAGTGTCTATCAATATCAAGATGGTAATATTGATGGAATAAGTAGTTATTCTTATTCAATAATTGGAACAACAATAGGTTCTTATAGATTTAAAATAAGAGCTAAAGGAACTTCTGTAACTACTGAAGTATATACAATTAATATTATTGCTCCAATTAGTAAACAAACATTAATTGATAATTTAGTTGGTAAAAAATATGTAAAAAGAGGGGATACCTCTTCTCAAGAAATTGAATTTGTTTCTGAAACTGAATTAAAGATTACATATACAAATTTAAATGGTGAAACATCTTCTGCAAGTGCAAAAATCACCTTTAAAGATGGTGGAGTATATGTAGATAAATTAGTTGATACAGTAAATAATTATAAAGGTCAAAAATTTGATGATTTCTACTATTTATATATTTATGGTGGTAAATTACAAATTAATGATGATTATTCTAGTGTTGGAATTTATCTTTCAGATAAAAATGGTGCTTATTACAAAGTAGAATTTAGTAAAGATGAATCAGATAAGATTGATTATGAGAATTTACCTACATATTTAAATGGAAAGAGTTATACAAGTACTAATTTTATTCTAAGAAAAGAATATGTATCATTATCGTTAACATCATCTAGTGGTAAATTAACTGGAAGTAATCTAGATACTGGAGTTAGTATTGATATTGATTTTACATATTCATATAAATATTCAAATGGTTATGGATATTTTACTGTTTTAAGTTCTACTACTTCTAATTCATCAGCTTATGATTACAATGTAAGTGATATTAGTATTGAACAACAAAATAATAAGTTAAAAATTAAAATTATTAATTCTAATGAATCAAGTTGGTACATGCTTGAATATAAAATTTAATTCATAGTTTATATTTGATTATTAATATATAAACTAATGGGTTGACTGCTAGTGATTTAAATAATATTAAATTATTAGCGGTCTTTTTATTGAAAGCGTTTTGAATATATTAATAAAACTTTAAATCCCACCACTATACTTTAAAGTTCTAAGGATTCCTTGAGTTCAGAAATATATTTCAAAGTTGTTGTATCTTTCCAAACTCCTTCAGAATCTTTGAACTTTTTTATTTGATCTAAATAGTTCATTATTTGTGAGAAAGAATACTTTTTATCTAGTTTCTTTTCAATGAATTTTCTTTTTAACTTTAATGATATTATTGTTGATATCATATTGATAAATTCAGAACCAATTATACTTAAATCACCATCTACTCTTACATTATTTAGTCCAACTATATTTTTATAGAATCCGAAAAATATTTCGATTTCCCATCTTTTATCGTACATTGAATATACATCTTTTGGATTCATATCTTGATCTGATTCAAAACATATAATTCCAAACTTATCATCTTTTTTATCTAATTTTTCTTTATTATAATTTTCCTCTTTTTGTGTCTTTAAAAGATAACCTTTTCTTTCGCTTGCTGCATCTGTACTGTTTTTAAAGCAATAATAAAACATTTTATCTTTTTCAATTTTAGAATATTCAATAACATCATCTTCGTCAATGAATGTCCCTTGAAAACAAAGAAGTTTTAAATTGTTAATTCTTTTATCAGATCTTTTTAAAGGAAGCAAAAAGTGAACTTGCTTCTTTTGTTTTAAATCAGCAATATTTTCTTTGCTTAAAAAGCCTTTATCCCCCATTACCATACAATCTTTTAATGTAAATTTATCTATAAAATCATTAAAAGAAGACATATCTAGCATATTTCCAGGGTATACTTTATGACATATTGGTTCCCCTTTAACTGCATCAAAGGCGTAAAGAACAGATATTTCTTTTGTTCCTTTTATTCTAGATTTTCTTGACCATTGTACAAAGCTACTTTCTTTTCCAGTAGTGTCTTTTAACATACCATCCACAATAGTAATACAATCTTTATCTCTTTCATCTAATCTTTCTTGCATATATTTATGAAGGCTATTATAGTTCCTGCCAAGTAATTCTAGAAATTTACAAATGCTAACTTCTGATAGATGAACACTTGGATAATGAGTTGAAATAAAAGAAGTGTCATAACGATATTTCATATCTCTATCTGTAATATGAGGATATGCACTTCTTAGAAGTGCCATAACATATATTTGTTGAGAATCACTTTCAGAAAAGCAAGTTCTTAAAGAAGTTAAGATTTCTTCACTTAGCTTATGGCATAATTTGGTTCTGCCAAATTCTTTAATATCTATATTTGAAAAAGACAAAGATTCAATCTTATCTTTAGATTTGTCATAATATTTACCATTTATGATTTCACCTATCTTTCCGATTTCTTTAGGAACTCTTCTACCATCTTTATAAACACATGTTCTTTTAATAACATCATAATGATTTCCATTCTTTTTAACTCTAGTATTTTTAGGTCTTTTAATATCTAATATTTCTTTTGGTATTGCCATAATTGTATCCTTTGTATAGTGGTGTATTTACACTATACATTATAACATTTTGCTTATATTTTTCCAATGAAAAGCATGTATTTCCTCTATAAAAGTTTAAAAATACATGCTTCAACATTTTGTTTATTCTATTTAGTTAAATTTGTATAGTGCTTTGTGCAAAGTTTTCTTAATATATATTTTATAAATATATATTCATGATAAAATAAAAATGTTTTGAAAAGGAAATTAATATTTAACATGAAAAAATCAAAATTATTCGTTTTGCCATTAATGGCAATATTATTATTAGCTGGATGTGATGATAAAACTTCTTCAAGTACATCTTCATCTTCTAATTCTCAAACTCCTTCTAGTTTAGTTAGCTCATCTTCATCTAGTACATCTAGTAGTGCAATTTCACCTTCTTCTAGTTCATCTTCACTTTCAAGTAGTGAATCTACTTCTAGCAGTGTAAGTTCTTCTAGTAGTACTAGCTCTTCATCAGCTTATAGTTCTTCTAGTAGTTCTACTTCAACATCATCTTCTTCTATTTCAAGTGAAGATGAACAAGGTAAGCATACATTTAATATTAAGATTCAAGAAAATGCTGTTTATGGTCTTTCTAAGGATTCATTTTTATTTGATAAGACTTCTTATAAAACTGGCGATAGTGTAAATTACACTATATTAAATATGGCAAGTTCAATTAGTAGTTTTAATTATGCATTAATAAATATTGGTGGCCATAATATCGCTTTTAATGTTGAAGCAAGTGGAAATGATGTTGTTGGTTCATTTACTATGCCTGAAGTAGGTGAAGAAAAAGAAGTTGATTTTATTATTGGTCAATATAGTGTTTATACAAATACAGAAGCTAGCGATTCTAAAAATATATCTTTTGATTTAGGAGATGGAATTGTGGCTATTGCTCCTGAAACTATTAAAACTGGTTCTAGAATATCTGGTTTTTCTTTATATAGATCTAAAGATATTGTTATTAGCAAGATTTCATATAAATTAGGAGAAGGGGAATATATAAGTGTTGATTCTTCTTTAATTTGGAAAAATAATTTTGCTTCTATTGATCTTTCTTTAGAAGTTTATGACAATTTAACAATTAAGATTGAGACTAAAGTTGCTCAAAAGCGCAATTTAAATATTGTTGGTGGAGAATATGTTAATTTTACTTCTACTCCTAGTGCTACTTATTTAGAAGGTGAAACAGTTGATTTATCTTATAATGCAGTTGATGGATATAATGTAACTTATACAATTGAAGGTGCTACAAATACTCGTGGTGGAACTTCCATTTGCTTTAATATGCCTACTAATGATGTAACTATTACATTTGTTCCTACTTCTTTCCCTTCAATTATTATTGAAAATAATGAAAATATTGAATCTACAACTATTTATGCTAAGCCAAATAGTACTGCAGGTTATTATATAGAAACAAATAAAGCAAATAATTATTCATCTTTCTATGTTATTCCTAAAGTAAAAGAAGGATATAAGGTTACTTCTGCTTATATTAAAGGAGATGAAACTAATAAAGTTACTCCTTATGAACAAACATTTTCTGCTACAAGTTCACATGCATCAATGAAATTATATGGATTTAATTTCTATATGCCTTCTAATGCAACTGAAAGTATTACTATAGTTATTAATACAGTTAAATTAGGTAAAATTTCTTATACAGAAGATTCAACATATTTTAATAAAGTGAATATCATTGATAATAATGGAAATACATCTACTTTAGATAATATTGGAATTGGTGAAACATTTAAAATTCAACCTAGTGTAATTAGCGGTTATCAATTAGTAAGTGCATTAGTAAGTGATGGTAGTGATAGTAATCTTTCATATTCTAAATATGATAATAATGGATATTATATTGAAGCAACCATGCCAAATAGTGGAATTTGTAAGTTCACATTTACTTTTGAAAAGACATATGAAATAACACTTGAAAATACAAATGATGTATATTTCTCTTGTGAAAATAACAATACAAAACATGTAAAAGATGATACAGTTAAAGTCGGAATTAGTGTTATAAATTCTAGCAAAGTACTTAAATCAGTAAAATACAACGATGGTGAAAATGATGTTGAATTAGAAATAAAAACTAATGAATATAATCAAAAATATGTTGAATTTAATATGCCAGAAAAGAATATTACTATTTCAGCAACTTTAGAAGATGCACCTAAAGCATCAATTAAGTTTGAAGTAAATAATTATAGTTCATATGATATTGATTCAGTTTCAATACAAAATATGAATAGTTATATTTTTAGTCAAGGAATATCTAAACAAGATTATAAAGAAACAACTGCTGAAATTGAAGAAGGTGGAGTAATTATTATTTCAATAGGTGATACTAATACAACTCAAAGATTTGATGTTAAAGTTACAGTTATTTATAAAGATAAATCTTATAAGGAAATAAATGCAAACTATGTTCATGGAAATTATTCTATTGAAAATATAAAAGTTACTTCAGATATTGCAATTATAGAAATTGCAGTATATGATCATGCTGCTTAATAAATAACATAATCCAAAAAATAAAACATAGGCTACTAACTAATTTAAATAAAATTAAATTATTAGTAGCCTTTAATTTTTCTTTTAAATGAAAGCGGTTTCAATATATTCGCATATTTTTTAATGTTAAAATAAAACCATTAATAAAGGAAAGAAAAATTAATATGAAAAAATCTAAATTATTCGTTTTGCCATTAATGGCAATATTATTATTAGCTGGATGTGATAATAATACTTCTTCAACAAGCTCTTCTACATCCTCTTCAGCACCAGAATCCTCTGCATCTAGTGCTCAAGTTTCAAGTAGTGCTGCTTCATCTAGTACCCCTAGCAGTGTAAGTTCATCTTCTAGTTCTTCCTCAGTATCAAGTAGTGAATCTTCATCAAGTACATCTAGTAGTGAATCTTCTTCCTCTAGTTCATCTTCAAGTGAAGAAGAAAAGGTTAAGCATACATTTAATGTAATATGTTATGCATCAATTGATGCTACATTTACATTTGATAAAGCAGATGGTTATTCTACTGGTGATACAGTAACTTATACAATACAAGGTATGGCAAGTAGAGTTGATAACTATAATTCAGGTGCTTTAATTGATATTGCAGGACATAAGATTGCATTTAATGTTGAAGTAAGTGGAAGTGATCTTGTTGGTTCATTTATTATGCCTGAAGTAGGTGATAAAACTGAAGTTGACTTTATTGTTGGTATGTATGATGCATATACAACTGAAGCAACAGATACTGATAAAACAGTTACTTTAGATGTAACTGATGGATTAGTAGCATTTTTGCCTAGCAGTTTAAAACAAGGAACTAACTTATATAGCTTTGGTTTATATAGATCTAAAACTATGATTTTAACAAAGGTTAGCTATAAAATAGGTGATGGTGATTTTAATGAAGTCAATATTACTTATACAAGTTGGTATCAAGATTTTACAAGTATTTCTTTAAGTGCTAGTATAACTGATGATATTACAATTAAAGTTGAAGCTAAAGAAGTTAGTGCTCATTCATTAACAATTGTTGGTGGAGAATATGTAACATTTTCACAAACTCCTAGTTCATCATATATCGAAGGTGAAACAGTAAGTTTCTACTATACTCCTATTAGTGGAGTTTCAGTCACTTGTAAAATAACAACTGAAGATGGTGAAATTCAAAATAGTGGATATAGTACTAATGTAAGTTTTACAATGCCTGGTAAAGATGTAACAATTACATTTACTGCTACTGCATATCCAACAGTTACTATAGAAGCTGATAATAATATTTCTTCTTATAAAATCTTTGCTAGAAATGGTTATTACTATAATGAGGTTACTGATAATAAAGTAGCTCCAGGAAGTGAATTTTATGTAGTTGCTGTAGCAAAAGAAGGTTTCAAATTAGGAACTGCATATTTTAAAGGCGCTGAATCAGCCGCCGTTATTGCAAGTTATCAAAATGCAGTAAGTGCAACAGCTTATAGTTTCACAGCTCCTAGTGATGGAAATGATTTCACTATAGTTATAAATGCAGTTTCATGTGGTACAATTACAATAACTGAAGATACAACACATTTTAGTGAGGTATCAGTTAAAGATTCAGTTGATTCATCTGGTGAAAGTTCATTAAATAGTTTTGGTGCTGGTGATACATTTGTATTATTCCCAACAGTTAATACTGGATTTGTTTTAACTGGTGCTACAATTTCTGATGGAACTAGTAGTGAAGCTATAAAATATGATGCAAAAGTAAAATATGGTGGTACTAGATATGTTGAATGTAAAATGCCTGAAAATGGTGTAGCTAACGTTACATTTACATTTGCAACAGCCCATACAGTTACATTGGATGCTGATTTAAAAGATGAAACAAAAGTAAGAGCAAATTTTGAAAGTAATACTTCTACATTTGCTGAAGGTGATACTGTTAAAATTGAACTTAGTGTTCAATTTGGATATGAATTATCTAAAATTGAATTAGTTAATGGTGATATAACAACCGAATTAACAATTCAATCTTCTTATAGTGGTAAGTATGTTGAATTTATAATGCCAGATGGTGATGTTTCATTAAAATCTACAATTGTTGAATCAGAAAAAATTAGTATTGATTTCTCATATAAGAATGAAAGTGTAAATAGAATACCTGAACTTAGAATTTATGATGTTAATAATCAATTCGAAATAAGCAAGGAAAATGTTGCAACTTCTGAAGTCACAACAAGTACAAATACTATTACAGTTGGTAATAAAATAAATGTATCAATCACTGCCTTTGAATATGATTCTAGTGGCAATTATTCAGTATATTTATCGGAATTAGATGTGAAATTAACTATTACATATAATGATAATACTTCAAAAGATTTAGCTGCAACATTTAGTTGGGGTTTCTACGAAATTAATAGTGTAGAAATTACTAATAACATTAAATCTATGTCATTAGTAATCTCTGATAAAGCAGCTGCTTAATTAGTAGACTTAAAATTATAAATAAATATTCAAAATTAAAAGATGGAAGTTAATTATAGCTTTCATCTTTTATTGTGATTGAAAATTTTATGATTTTAATTAAATTATTTGTGCGTCTTTATAATAGCCTAGGATAATAAATATAGACCATTCGGCAATGTTAGTTGCGTGATCTGCTATTCTTTCTATATATTTATCTATTAATGTTGTATATAAAGCATAACTAGATGTAATTATATGTTCTTGATCTTTTTCAATTAATTCTTTTAAGATTAATTCATACACTTGATCAACATGGTCATCATCACTTATGACTTTTTTTGCTAGTTCTGCATCAGATGTATCAAAGGCTTTTATAGCGTTTTCGACCATTTCAAATACAAATGATATTAATTTTTTAAGTTTTATCCAGCTAGAGATGTTTTCTTGTTTTAATTTAAGGGCAAAATGTTGAATATCTTGGGCGTGATCTCCTAGTCTTTCTAAATCTTGAACTAAACACATAACTCCTGGGACAAATCTAATTTCATAAGCAAATAGTCTTTCTGTTAGCATTAAGTGTAGACATTTTTGTTCTATTTTTCTTTCTTGAGCATCAATTTTAGTATCATCAATTAAGGTGTATTCTTTATTTGAATCAAATTTTAATAAACAGTCAAAGGCTTGTTCTAAGTTTGTTTTTACATCCTTGTACATTTTTAAAACATCTTGTTTTAAGATATTAATTTCTTCATTGTTTTGCATAATTTAAATTGTCCTTTCTAATATTAAGAGAATCTACCAGTAATATAATCTTCTGTCTTTTTGTTTTTAGGTCTAGAGAATATTTGTTCTGTTTTACCATATTCAACTATTTCTCCTAGCATGAAAAAGGCAGTATAATCTGAAACTCTAGTTGCTTGTTGCATGTTATGAGTGACTATTATTATGGTGTATTTTTCTTTTAATTTTTTTATTAAGTCTTCAATTTTTTTTGTAGCGATAGGATCTAAAGCCGAAGTTGGTTCATCCATTAAGATAACATCAGGTCGCATAGCAACACATCTAGCAATACATAGTCTTTGTTGTTGACCTCCTGAAAGTGCCATACCTGATTCTTTTAGTCTATCTTTAACTTCTTCATATAAGGCTCCTTCTTTTAAAGATTCTTCTACTAACATATTTAGATATTTTTTATCTTTAATTCCTTGGCATTTAGGACCATATGTAATATTGTCTTTAATTGACATAGGGAATGGATTAGGTTGTTGGAAGACCATTCCTACTTGAGTTCTTAATAATATTGGATTAATTTTATTGATATCTTGTCCATTTAATAATAGATCACCATCAATTTTACATCCATCAATTAAATCATTCATTCTATTAAAACATCTTAAAAATGTTGATTTACCACATCCAGATGGTCCAATAAAGGCAGTGACTTTATTTTTAAATATTTTAATATTGATATCTTTTAAAGCGTGTTTTGTATCATAGTATAAATTTAGATTTTTAGCTTGAAAGATAATATCTTCATCTTTTTCAAATGAATCTAGTTGTTGTTCTTGCTCAATTATATTGTTGAAATTATCCATATTTACTCCTTAACTATTTCTTTCTTTTTAAATATATTTTTAATATTTGTCATTAATTTAGATTTTTTCTTTGGTGTGAACTTATCACATTTATAGGCGATGAATTTAACTGAAATATTTAATATTAAGACAATAATTAATATTAATAAGGCAGTAGCACTAGCAGCTTGATAATTTGGATTTTCCACTTGCATGATTTTCCAAATATAGACTGCTAAACTAGCTGCTCCACTATTTAAATTAGGGGAATTAATAATTCCAACTCCACAAGCAAATACTAATGCTGAAGATTCTCCGATTATTCTTCCTATTGAAAGTAAGCTACCAGTTAATATACCTTTAATTGAATTGGGAATAATTATTTTAAATACTGTTTGAGTTTGACTAGCTCCTAAAGCGATTGATGCGTGAGTTAAACTAGTAGGAATTAATTTAATTGATTCTTCAATATTTTTAATTAAGGTAGGAAGTACCATAATTGCTAAAGTAAATGAACCAGAAATAATTGAACCAGTACCACCAAAGATTGGAATAAATATAATAGCCCCAGCTAAACCAAATATAATTGAAGGAATGCCACTTATCATATCTATTAATGATCTTATTGCTCTAGTAATAAAATTATTTTTAGCATATATTCCTAAATATATAGCTCCTCCAATTCCTAAAGGTAAGCTAATTAATAAAGCAAATAAAATAAATAAAAGAGTAGATAATAATGGACCAATAATTCCTGTGCGAGAAATTTGAACAACGGCTTGAGTAATTAATACGCATTTATTTAATTTAGTTGCAAAAACTTCAGCGCCATTTCTAGCATATATTTCAACATCTTCATTATCTTTATCAACTCCAATTAGACTTTTTATTGAATCACCATTATTAATATGAGTTAAATAAAGTTCATCTTGATTTAAATTTCTAGAATTATAAAGCTTTAAAAATGGGGAAGAAGTATCAATATAAGAAACAACTAGTTTATAAGAACCATCTGAATTAGTAGAATCTTTAAATGATACACCCCATTTAGAAGAGAAATATTCATCCTTACTAGGATTGTAATTAAAAGTAGAATCACTAATTAAAATATCATCTTTACTCATGATGTAATTTTCATTAGATTCAATAGTTGGACTAGTAATAAATTCCATAGAAAGAGTAGAACTACCATTAATAATACAATATGAAATAACTCCTAATAAGACTACTATTGAAAAAAATGAAGCAATATAAGTAAGACTATTTCTAATTACATCAAAAATAATTCTTCTTTTATTTCTTCTTTCTTTAGTCTTTTCTAACTTTTTTAGATATTCTTGCTTATAATTATTATCTATATTTTCCATATTATTCACCTTGTTTTAAACTTTCAATTTTTGGTTTAGTGAAATTACTTTTTATTTGAATAATTAATTTATTAAATAGTCCAATTTTACCTTTGCCAGTTTGCTTATAATAAATGCTATTTTTAATAGAATTTAAGATTACATCAATAATAAAGATAATTAAGATTAATAAAATGCCAGCAGTAAATCTAATATCATATCCAAGTGAATTGATAACTGCTTCACCCATGCCCATTAACATATTAGTAGTTAAAGTAGAACTAGGTGCTAATAAATCAAAGCTAATTCCACTAGTAGCATTTCCAATAACCATTTGAATTGCGCTAGCTTCTCCAAGTGCTCTTCCTACTCCTAAAATAATTCCTGCAAATATTCCACTACTAGCTGCTTTAATAACTATTTTAAAATTGGTTTGGGTTTTACTTGCTCCTAAAGCTAAACTAGCTTGAATTAGATTTTTATCTACTCCTTTAATAGCTCCAATTGACATCAAAGTCATAGTTGGAATTGACATAATTGCTAAAACAATAACCCCAGATAATAAACTAGCTCCTCCAAATGATGAATAATTAAAAGCATTTGAAATTGCTAAGACAATCTTTGTAATATATCCAGCTCCAAATAAACCGTAAATTACACTTGGAATTGAAGAGAGTAATTCAATTCCTGCTTGAAGGATAATACTAATATATTTAGGGGCAATTTGAACAATTAAAAGAGCAGTTAAAATTGAAACTGGAATAGAAATAATTAAAGAACAAAAAGTAGCAAATAAAGTGTTAATAATTAAATAACAAACACCAAATTGATCACCAAGTGACCAAGTAGTTTCAAAAAAGAAAACGCTAAATGATTCTTTAATTTGTTCTCCTGAAGATGAAGTATATGTCTTAAAAAAGGGAGTTAAACCTTTTATTAAAATGAAAACTGCTATAAAAATAATACTAGAAGCACAAATTAAAGCGATAAAAAAGAAAATGAATTTAACAATGTTATCTATAATGTGCTTTCTAGAAGCAGATTGTTCAATTTTATTTATATTTACGTCCATAAAATAAATTCCTTATAACTAGTAAAGAGTGGCTTATAAAAATAAGTCACTCTAAATGATTTTTTATTAATAATTATTATTTACTAAGTTCTTCCCAATAACTGATTTGAGTTTCTAAGCTATCTACACTATTTCCATTAGCATCTTTACCTTTATAAGAATCAATCTTAGATTGGTTAAAATAGATATCTCTAATTTGTTTAATAGTTATGTCAGAGACATAATTATTAGAACTATTAACAATAGTAGCAACTGCATCTAAACAAATTAACCCATTAGTACCGACTTTTTCTTTTTCTGCATCTTTTAAATCTCTACTAGTAAAACCAATATCGCCTTCACCACTTTCTAAGCTAGTTGCAGCTGTTCCTGAACCTTGGTGATTATGATATTGATGATCTCCATCAGTAGAAAAGCCTATATAACTTGCCCAAGCAGTACCAACACTTTTTGAAATTTTTTCAACTGAAGTAGAACCAACAAAGTTGATCTTTTCATTTAAAGCAGTTGATGAAGCAGGTATTTTACCATCACTTCCTAAATTTAATGTAGTAACCCAACTTGGTTTATTTTCACTTGAAATTAAATCGGCATAGCTTACTGCAGCTTTACTAACTTCACTTTTTACAATTCCACCATCAGCTTTAATTGCAGCGATTCCTTCTTTTGTTTTAGTCATAAAATCAACATAAGATTGAATTAATGCCCATTTTGCATCAGATCTAGTTCCTTTAGTTTTACTTATTGCATAGACAAAGTTTCTTTGTAATTTATATGTGCCATCTAAGACTGAATCTTCACTAGGAGCAACTCCTTCAACTTTTAAGGCTTTAACTCCACTTGTAGGAGTAATTCCATCTAAAGAAGCATAACCAATTCCTTTTGTATCAGCTTTAATTTTTGTCATCATATCGCCATTAGAAGTAACTTGGCTAGCCCCACTTACTAATAAATCGTTTTTATTTTTAGCTTCTGAAATTCCTAATTTTTCTGTAAAGGCTTCTCTTGTACCTGATTCTCCATCACGTGTATAAACATTGATTTTTGTTTGAGCTGAACTACTTGAATCAACACTAGAGGTGTTTGAAGAAGGTGAACAACTTGAACATAAAGATAAACTAAATAAGACAGTTAATAATGATAAACTCTTTTTCATTTTTTCTTTCTCCTTAGTAAGCTATTTGCTTACATTTATAGTGTAAACTTGTTTTTATAAGAAAAATTTCAAGATTTAGCAAACAATTGTAAAGGAAATGTAAAGCAAATTTTTAAAATTGATAAAAGAAATCATATTAAAAGTAAACGTTTTTATAAGTATATTTTCTAATTTATATTATTTTTATAATATAATAATAAAGTTAGGAGCTTATTTGTATGGAAGAAGGAAAGTTTATTAATTGGGAAGAATATTTTATGGGAATAGCTTTACTATCTTCTATGCGTAGTAAAGACCCGGCTTGTAAAGTTGGCGCTGCTATTATTAAAAATAATAGAGTCTATTCATTAGGGTATAATGGTATGCCTAAAGGCTGTGATGATAGATTAATGCCATGGGGAAAAGAAGATGAAGATCCTCTAAAAACTAAAAAACCATATGTAGTTCACGCTGAATTAAACGCAATATTAAATGCAAATAAGGATTTAACTGGCACAACTATTTATGTAACTAGATTTCCTTGCAATGAATGTGCAAAAGCTATTGTTCAATCTGGTATAGTTGAAGTAGTTTATCTTTCTGATAAACACATGAATGATGGACTTGGTTTAGCAAGTTGTTTAATTTTAAAAAATGCTGATGTAAAAATAAGAAGATATGTAGGAAGAGTACCTAATATTGACTTTGGAGATGGAAATGAAATTTAAATTCAATTACAAATATTATCTAAGAGGAACATTTATTATCATGTTATGTTTAATAATTGTTCTTGTTTGTTTTTATCCAATCGCTTTTAAATCTAACACTTATGTTAGAAAGATATTTTTTATTTGCTTTGCTTGTTTTTGTTTAGCTTGCATTGTTGGATATTGGATATATGGATTTTGTAGAGAATACAATATTTATAAAAGGGAATCTAAATTAAAAAGAGTCAAAAAGAAAGAAGACAAAATAGATGAATAAACAAGTCGTATTAGAAGTAAATCATCTTGAATTTTCCTATCCTTCTACTTCTTTAAAAGCGGTTAAAGATGTATCTTTTAAAATATATAAAGGGGAATACACTTGTTTATTAGGCCATAATGGTTCTGGTAAATCTACTATTGCTAGATTAATCATGGGACTTTTAGAAGCTAATAAAGGAGATATTTTAATATTTAACGAAAAATTAACTGAAGATAATTTATATGATCTTAGAAAGAAGTTAGGAATAGTATTTCAAAATCCAGATAATCAATTTATCGCCTCTAGTGTTAAAGATGATATTGCCTTTGGACTAGAAAATGATTGTGTAGAAGAAAATAAAATGAAAGAACTTGTTGTTGAATACGCTAAAAAAGTCAATATGCAAGATTATTTAGAAAAATCTCCTTCTTTGTTATCTGGTGGTCAAAAACAAAGAGTGGCCATTGCAGGTGTTTTAGCAAGAAACCCTTCTATTTTAATAATGGATGAAGCAACTTCTATGTTAGATCCAAAAGGTAAAGAAGAAATCTTGTATTTTATTAAACAATTGAAAAAAGAAAATGAAGATTTAACAGTAATTTCAATCACTCATGATATTCAAGAAGCTTATTCATCTGACCATGTAATTGTTTTAAATGATGGTCAAAAAGTCTTAGATGATGTTCCTAGTGTCGTTTTTAAAGATTCTAAATTATTAAAGCAATATCAATTAGATATTCCATTTTTCATGGAATTAGATGAAAAATTAAAAGAACTTGGAATAGATGTAAAAGGTGCTAGTTCAACTGAGGAGTTAATTAAGATATTATGCAAATAAAATTTGAACATGTTTATCATACTTATTCAAAAAAGACTCCTTTTGAATACAAAGCTTTAAATGATATTAATTTAGAATTAGAAGGGCATTTTTTTACTAGCTTAATTGGTCAAACTGGTTCAGGTAAGTCCACTTTAGTTCAACATATAAATGGTTTATTGTTACCAACTCAAGGGAATGTTAGTTTAGATAATTTCCAAATCTACACAAAAGGTAAAAAGGCTTGCTTTATTGATACTAAATTAACAAAAAAGAAAATGTTTAGAAAAAATAAACAATTTGATGTTAAATTATTAAGAAAAAAAGCCGGATTAGTTTTTCAATTTCCTGAATATCAACTCTTTGAACCTACTATTTTAGAAGATGTAATGTATGGCCCTTTAAATTTTAAAGTGGATAAACAAAAGGCTGAACAACAAGCTAAAAAAGCCTTAGAATTAGTTGGAATAGATAAATCTTTATATTCAAAAAGTCCATTTGAATTATCGGGTGGACAAAAAAGAAGAGTAGCAATTGCAGGAATATTAGCTTTAGATCCTGATGTATTAATTTTAGATGAACCAACAGCTGGGTTAGATCCTCTTGGTGAAAAACAAATGATGGAATTATTTAATTCTATATATAATCAAGGAAAAAACATTATCTTAGTCACTCACAATATGGATATTGTTTTAAAATATGTTAAACAAGCTATAGTAATGGATCATTCTAAAATAATATTTAATGGAGATCCTTTAAGCTTGTTCCAAAATAGTCAAATATTAGAAAAGTCAGCAATTAGACCACCAGAAGTCTTCAATTTAGCAAATAAATTGATAGAAAACGGATTGAAATTGGATTTAAAAAACATCAAAGATGTTGCAAGTTTAGCCTTAGAAATTAAGAGGGTAAAAGATGAATGATATTGTACTTGGAAGATATGTTCCTATAAAAACTCCAATTCATAAAATTGATGCAAGAGTTAAACTTATATCTTTTATTGTTATGTTAGTAGCTGTATTTTTAAATTATGGTTCTAACTTTCAAAATTTTATCATGTATGGAATTTTCTTTATTATATTAATGACAATAGTAATTATTGGTAAAGTTTCTTTATTTTCTATTTTAAAAAGTGTGTCGGCTTTATGGATTATGATGATAATTTTATTAATATTAAACTTTTTCTTAGTTCAACAAGGAAATATATTGTTTTCAATAGGGAAATTTGATTTTTATGATGAGGGCTTATATAGGACTATTTATATAGTAGTTAGATTGATTTTAATGGTAATTATCACATCAATTTTAACTGCGACTACTAAACCTATGGAGCTTACTTTTGCTTTAGAATGGTTATTATCATTTTTAGCATTTTGCAATGGAATGAAAGTTGCTATTCATATTTTCTCAATGACTTTATCTTTAGCACTTAGATTTATTCCTACTTTAGCTGATGAAGCAAATAGAATAATTCAAGCTCAAGCTTCTAGAGGAGTTGATTTAAAAAACGGCAAATTAAAAGATAGATTTAAAGGCTTAGTTTCTTTAATTATTCCACTTTTTATTTCTTGTTTAGGAAAATCAGCAGATTTAGCTGATGCAATGGATGCAAGAGGATATAATCCACTTGGGAAAAGAACTAGATATGACTATAAAAAATGGAATATAAAAGATAGTATATTAACATTAGTAAATCTATTATTTTTTACTGGCATGATATTATTAAGTGTATATCAAGTTGAATTTATAACTTGTATAAAAGGAATGATTAATGGTTAATTATTTATTGATATTTACATTTGATGGCCTTTATTTTACTGGTACTCAAATTCAATCGAATTATTATACTGTTCAAGGCTTATTAAAAAAGACTCTTGAAAAGCTTTTTAATATAGAAGTTCCTTTAAAAATGGGATCAAGATTAGATAAAGGAGTCTCTGCAAGAGAATTTATTGCTAATTTTATAGTTGAAGAAAAGTTTGAGCCAAAACAATTAAAATATGTGTTAAATAGATTGTTACCAAATTATATAAGAATATTGGATTGTAAATTTGTTCAGCTTAGTTTTGTTTCTAGAATTAATTCTTATATGAAAAGATATGAATACAATATTAATTTTGGACCTAACGATCCTTTAAAAGATAGATTTTGCGCTAATTTTGTATATAAATGTGATGTTGAATTATTTAAAAAAGCCTGTTTACTTTTTAAAGGTGAACATGATTTTTCTTGCTTTTTTTCTTTAGAAGATGATAAAGAAGATAAATATAAAAAAATTGAAGATGTAAGTGTAAGTCAAGTTGATCAAACCCGATACAAAGTTTTAATTACAGGAAGAGCATTTGGACGTTATCAAATTAGATACATGATAGGTGCTAGCTTATTAACAAGCATGAATAAGCTTTCTTTAGATGATATAATAGATAAATTAGAAGGAAAAAATAAACAACATATTAGTCTAAAAGCTGAGGCAAATGGGTTAATATTAGATAAGGTATATTATTATGTTGAAGACTAATTATCACACTCACACATCTAGATGTGGCCATGCAAGTGGTAAAGATGAAGATTATGTTAAACAAGCTTTAGGAGCTAGTATGTATGAATTAGGCTTTTCTGATCATATTATGCTACCTAACTTTTCTCAAGTTGGAATTAGAGGAGATTATTCTTTAATGGAAGACTATATTTCTTCAATTAATTCTTTAAAAGAAAAATACAAAGATAGAATGAAAATATATGTTGGATTTGAAGCAGAAGCCTTTCCACTTTATTATCCATTTTATAAAGAGATTATCTCTTCTAAAAAGATAGATTATTTAATATTAGGAAATCATTTTGCTATGAATGAAAATAAGCAATTATTCTGCCATTTTTCTAAAATTACTAATGCATCTGAATTATATTTATATAGAGACTTAGCTTTTTCAAGTTTACAAACTGGATGCTTTAATTGTTTTGCTCATCCTGATTATTTTATGTCTAATATTGAAACAGTTGATAAAGATGTTAAAAAAGTCATGGATGATTTAGTTGGTTTATGTGTTAAATTAGATATTCCTTTAGAAATAAATGTAGCTGGAATTAGAAATGGCAAACAAAGAATAGGGGAAGAAAATAGATATTTTTATCCTACAGAATTATTTTTAAAAACCTGCAAGAAATTTAACGCTAAAGTTATAGTTGGTCAAGATGCTCATGCCCCTAATCAAATCGATAATCAACTTGCTAACGATATTGTGGTAAATTACATTAAAAAATACAATTTAAATGTCATTGAGAAATTGAAATTTGAATAAATTTACAACCTTTTTACAATTTATAATCACATATATTTAAATATTTAATATACTAATTACGTAAAGAGGGTCAAAATGTCTGAATTAATATATTCTTTAGAAGATGATATTGATATTGCAAAAATAATTTCTACAACATTAACTAAAGTTGGATATCAAGTAAAATCTTTTCAATTAGGTGAAGACTTTAAAAAGGAATTTAATAAAGTAAAACCAGATATGGTATTACTTGATTTAATGTTACCTGATTGTTCTGGAATAGATATATTAAAAGAAATTAAAAAGGATAGTTCTAACGATAATATTCAAATAATTATAATTTCAGCTAAGCGCAATCCCCTTGATAAAGTAGATGGTCTAGATAGTGGAGCTGATGATTATATTGAAAAACCATTTAATATTTTAGAATTATTATCAAGAGTAAATGCTAGATTAAGAAGAAACAAAAATAAAAACATTATAAAGTACGATAATTTTGAAATTGATTTAGATAAGCATTTATTAAAAATAGGAGAAAAAGAAGTTAATCTCACCAATATGGAATTTGAGATAATTTCTTATTTATTTAAAAATAAAGGTAGAGCAATAACTAGAGAAGAACTATTCAATCACCTTTATGGAACTGAAATGATAGAATCAAGAACTTTAGATATGCATGTAAAAAGCATAAGAAAGAAAATTGATGATAAAGATTCTAAAATAATTAAAACTATATATGGAGTAGGATATATAGTTAGTTAATATGAAAACTGATTTTAAAAAGAATGGTATATTATCTTGTGTTTGCTTGTTTATAATATATATTATTTCTTTAATATTTACTATTTATTACAGTTTTAATAATTTCTTAGTCATCTTTTTAAGCTTGACTATTTTCTTAATTGTATTTGTTTTATTAATAGTAATTTTTAATTATTCTTCTTATAAAAAGATGGAAAAAGAAGAAGAAAATTTAAAAAAGGAATTAAACGAAATATTAAAAGATTCAACTATTGAAAATCTAAATCAAACTAATCTTCAACTTGTTTATTTAGACTATTTAAAAATGTATAAATTATCTTCTGAAGAACTAACTAAGATAATTAATACTACAAACCAAGGAATTATTTTAACTGATGGAGAAGGAAGAATAATATTAGTAAATTCGTATTTAAATTCCATATTTCCTTATGGAAAAATAGGTGTTAAATTAAACACATTTATTGATTCTAAACATATATTAGATGGATTTAATAAATGCTTAATTCAAGAATATAAAACTCAATTTGAATACGCTATTTCAAATAAAACATACATCGTTTCAATTTATTCAATTAATCATGATGAATTGATTTCTAAATCTAAAAATAATTTTGTTGGATTATTTTTTACTGATATTACTTCTAGAAAAGAATTAGAAAATACAAAAAGAGACTTTTTTGCTAATGCTTCTCATGAATTAAAGTCTCCATTAACTTCAATTAGTGGATATGCTCAGATGTTAAAAGAAGGCTTTTTAGATACTAAACAAGAACAAGATTTTGCTCTAGAAAGAATATTAGCTGAAACAAATAGAATGAATTTAATTGTTAAGCAAATGCTTTCATTAAGTAAATATGAGTTTTCAAATAAAATTG
>CAVHUN010000065.1:0-13981 GCA_963639175.1 uncultured Prevotella sp. | reverse complement strand
GTATAAATAACATTTCATATATTTATGATAAGAAAACATATCAAAAAATCACATTAAGATATCTAAGACCAGTTACAATTTTGACTTTTGTACCAGGTGCTATTGCTCTTATTTTAGGTATAGTGGGTCCAATATTATATTATTTTAATGATAGATATAAAGTAGCTTATGCATCTATGATGATAACAGCATATATTTTGGTATTTGTTATCTCATTATCCCAATTTGTTTATAGAATGAATTTTAAAAATAAGTTAATAACAATTAATAATTGGATGTATAAATATGATTTATCTATTGAAAATGATATAGTTAATTTAACTTTAAAAGCCGCTGATAATTTAAATGTAGAAAATTATTCGTTTAAAATTTCAAAAATTAAACAGCAAGGCGATAATTATTTAATTTATAAAGATAAAAATCATTTTATTTATGCTCCTGTTGATTTAGTTGATAAAAATAGAATTTAATCAGTAAAACAATAATATTTTAGAAAAAATTCATTAAATTTTGCGGAGTAGTTTTAATAATATAAATTAAAGTGTTTGTTTACATTTTATAACTTTTTATAAAAGACTAAGGTAATTTCTTATTTAATAATGATAATTATTAAAATAATAATTGACTTAGCAATAAGTTATTATATATAATTATTTTGCGTGAAAATTCAATATTTCACATAGAGGAGTTAATATATATATGAAAAGAACTTATCAACCGAGCAAGCGTAAGCATCAATCGGTCAACGGTTTTAGAGCCAGAATGGCTACTCCTAGTGGCCGTAAAGTAATTGCTAGACGTCGCCATAAGGGTAGAGCTAGATTATCTGCTTAATCGTAATGACTAAATAATACCACTAGAGATTCTTTCTTCTAGTGGTATTTTTTGAAAAAGGAGCCAATTTATGAAAAAAGTATACAGGCTCTTAAAAAATGAAGATTTTACTTCAGTTATGAATTTCAACCGTTTAGCAAGAGCTAATTCGTATTTAGTTTTTGTTAAACCTAACGCTTTAAATCATGTAAGAATTGGTATTTCAACATCGAAAAAATTGGGAAATGCAGTTACTAGAGTAAAAATTAGAAGACAAATAAGGGCCTACATCTCAGAATATAACAATTATGATATTAAATACGATATTGTCATTATTGTTAAAAAAGGTTATCTTTTGAAAGATAACTTGTATAATAAAGTAGAGTTATTTAATTTGATAAATCAACTGATAAAATAACTAGTAAAGGAGTCAAACAAAGTGAAAAATTTTTTAAAGAAATCTCTCATTGGTTTAGGAATGTTTGCATGCTTATTCATATTTACTAGCTGTACAAAATCATTTTGTAATATAAATGATAGTGCTGTTTTATATGGATCATATGTAGAAAAGAATCAAGCTACCATTATTACAAACGCAAAAAGTAGTGATTTAATTGTTCCAAGTAGTGATTACTGGACATACATCGATAATCAAGTAGATGAAGTATATTCTTATGTTATTACAAATGATGCATATGCTGATAAATATGCATATGTACCTTCTTCATATGTAGATTCACATAAACAATATTTAAGTGCTACTAGTGAAGATGCTAAAAAGAATTTAGTAGATGAAAGAACATTAAAGTTTGTTATTAAATACACTGGTTCTACTGATAATAGTGCTACTCAAACTTTATGGGCAAATATTAATACATGGACTAATTCTTATAATAAGGAAAATCCAACTAAAGCAACAACATATTTATTTAATACCTTTTATCAAACTCAAGTAAAAAATGGTGTTGGAAGTACTATTACTTGCTTTACTCCTGAATCTGGATATTTTGGAATTAATAAAGATACATATGTTCAAGGTAAAACATGGGGTCAAGCATTTAGCGAATATGGTTTCTTTGAAGGTTTATTAGTTTATCCAATTGGATGGTTAGTTTATACATTTACAAATGCATTTGGTGTAAATGGTGGTGGACAAATCTTAGCTATCTTCTTAGTTACATTAATTTGTAGATTAATCATTGTTTTATTATCTGCTGGTTCATATTCTACTCAAACAAAGATGGCAGAATTACAACCTAAATTAGAAATGTTACAAGCTAAATATCCTAACAATCAATCTGACCAATATCAAAAGAGTCAATTGACTGCTGAAACAATGAAACTTTATAAAGAAAATAAGATTCATCCATTTAGACAATTCTTAGTATTAATTGTTCAATTCCCATTATTTATTTGTGTATGGGGTGCTTTACAAGGATCTGCTATTTTAACTCAAGGTAATTTCTTGGGAGTTAGCTTATCTACAGTATTTAGAAATGGTATGAACTTTAATAGTGTAGAAGGTGGAATTACAATTGCTTTATTTGCAATTATCACTATCGCACAATTCTTTGCAGCTATTATTCCTACATGGATGCAATCATATAGAAAGAAAAAGATTGTCGGTGCTAAAACTGTTCAAGTTGAAGAAAATCCTACTGCTTCAGCAATGAAATATATGCCTTGGATCATGTTAGTAATGATGGTTATTATGCAATTTAATTTACCTGTTGCTATGGGTATATATTGGTTCTTTGGTGCTTTAATTTCAATCTTACAAACCTGTATTACTGAAATTGTTATGGCATATAAAAGAGGAAGAAAACCTAAGAATAAGAATAAAAATGACAAGTTTACATCTTATAAGAAAAAAGATAAAAAACACATGTCAATTAGATAGGAGATTAAAATGTTAGAATTTGAAGCAAAAACATTAGATGAAGCATTACAAAACGCTAGTAAACAATTAAACAAACCAGTTGATAAAATTAAATACGAAGTCGTTAGTGAAGTTAAGTCTTTATTTAAAAAATACTGCAAGATTTCAATTTTAGAAGCATCTGATGCTGCTACATATGCAGTTTCTTATTTAGAAAAGATCTTAGCAAGCTTAAATTTAAAAGCTGAAATATCCACAAAAACAGTCGACAATATCTTACATATAGACATGATTTCAGATGATGATGCTAGTAGAATCATTGGTAAAAACGGCGAAACATTAAAAGCTTTAAACGAATTAGTTAGAACAGCTTTATTTAATAAATTTGATGAACATATCTCTGTTTTGTTAAATATCAATAACTATAAAGATCATAAATACGATAAATTAGAATCTTTAGCTAAAAGAGTTGCTAATAGCGTAAGAAGAACAAAGATGACAGTTGAATTAGATCCAATGCCATCTGATGAAAGAAGAATTATTCATAACGCTTTAACTGATGAACCAAACATCAAAACAATATCAGTTGGAACAGGTAAATCTAGACATATTACAATTCAATATGTCGAATCAAATTCTTCAACTAGTGAAGATACAAATAACTAAGCTAAATAAGGGTGTTTAAGTCTAGTAATAGATTTACATCCTTTTTTCGTTTAACTATTAAAATGAATTAGTTATAATTATATGTGGTGAAATTATGTTAATATTTGATACTATTGTTAGTTTATGTACTCCAGGATTAAAATCATCAATCTGCGTTATTAGATTAGTAGGAAAAGATGCTTTTAACATTCTTAGTCATTTAATAAAAAAAGATGTGAATACTTTACAACCTAGATATATGTATTATTCTTCTTTTTATGAAAATAAAGAAGATGAATCTACTTTGATAGATAAATCTATGTTTGTAATATTTAAAGGAAAAGAATCATTTTGTGGTGAAGACACTGTAGAATTTTATTTACATGGGTCTATGTTAATCGCTACTCAATTAATACAAGCTTGTATAAAATATGGTGCTAGACAAGCTCAAGGTGGAGAATTTACAGCTAAGGCTTATTATAATGGTAAAATGGATTTAACTGAAGCAGAAGCAGTAAATCAATTGATAAATGCAAGAACAGAACGTTCTAAAAACTTCGCCCTTAAAACTTTACAAGGCAATGCATCTAAGAAATTAAAATCTATTAAAGATGAATTGAATTTATTAGAAGCTGAAATAGAAGTAAATATAGATTATCCTGAATTTGATGAAGACGATACTTTAATAAACAAAGTGAAAAAAGGACTACCTAAAATAATTAAAGAAAGTAAGAATTTAGCCTCGAATTCTAAACAATCTTTATATTTATTTAACGGGGTTAAAGTCGCCTTAGTAGGAGAACCAAACGTAGGAAAATCAACCTTATTAAATAAGATTTTAGGCTTTGATAAAGCGATTGTCACAAATATTCCAGGAACTACTAGAGATATAGTAGAAGGGGAAAAAGAAGCAAATGGAATCATTTATAAATTCTTTGACACAGCTGGAATTAGAGAAATTGAAGATCAAATAGAACAAATAGGAATTGAAAAGTCATATCAAATTTGTAAAGAAGCTGATGTGATTTTAGTTTTATCAGATAAAAAACAAGTAAAAGAAGAATTAGAAAAACTAGATTTAAAAGATATAGTAAATACTAAACCTACAATTTTTGTATCTACTAAATCAGATATAAACGGGGAAAATGATCAAGCTGATATTTCTATAGGAAAAGATGATTCTAATTTAGATAAATTGTTTGAATTAATTAATTTTAAATTAGATATAGATAATAAAGCAGAAGATGGATTTACTTCTGAAAGAGAACTTAATATTTTAAATAAATTTGTCGCTACTTTAGAATCCATCTTAGAAGATATTGAATTAGGATTTACCATAGATATTATAGAAATTAAACTAGTAGAAGCTACTACAATACTAGATTCATTGTTAAATGTAAATTCTTCTTTAGAAGATATATATTCAACAATATTTAAACATTTCTGTATAGGAAAATAGAAAGAAGAAAAAGATGAAAATAATTGATACACACACTCATTTAAACGATCCAAAATTATATGAAAATAGAGATCAAATTATAAAAGAAGCAATTCAAGCAGGAGTTGAAAAAGTAATAAATAACGCTGATACTTTTGAATCAATTGATGTAATTGATTCTTTAGCAAAAGAATATCCTACATTTTGTTATTCAGCTATTGGTATTTTCCCTACTACTGATTATGATTCTGTTGAAGAAGTTGTTTCTAAATTAGAAGAGAAAATAAAGACTACACATAATTTAGTTGCTATAGGTGAAATTGGCTTAGATTATCATGAAGATAATTCTAAAGAAACTAAGGAAAAACAAAAGGCATTATTTTTAGCTCAATTACAATTAGCTGATAAATATAATTTACCAGTAATAGTCCATTCTAGAGATGCTGAAGCTGATACATTTAACACTATTATTGATTCTAAATTCAAAGGTAATATTACTTTACATTGTTTCTCAGCTTCTTTCCAAATGGGATTGCGTTATTTAAGACATAAAAAGAACACTTATTTTGGAATTGGGGGAGTTGTAACATTTAAAAATGCTAAAAAGATGGTAGAAGCAGTTTGTAGAATTCCTTATGACCATTTAATAGTAGAAACTGATGCACCTTATTTAGCACCTACTCCTTATAGAGGAAAGCTTAACGAGCCTAAATATATTGTAAAAACAGTCGAGAAAATCGCTGAATTATTAAAAATGGACAAAGAACAATTAGCAGAACAAATATATTTAAAATCAAAGGAAATATATAAGCTTTAATATGTATTGTAATTTGTATATTGTTGAAGGACAAACTGATGTTGATAAATTAACTAGTTTAGGATGTAAATACATTTACAAATTAAATGGCTTTGAAGGAATAAATAAATCAAAGCTAGAATTTTTAGTGGAAGTAAATAAAATTAGAAACATCATTCTAGTTTTAGATCCAGATGGACCAGGAAAACTATCTTTGAATTTATTAAAACAAGTCTTAACAAAATACAATATAATATCTTTAAATAAAAAAGATTCTATTAAACATAATAAAGTAGGAGTTGCTGAATCCAATATTTCTATATTAAAAGCTAAACTTGATAAATATATACAAGAAGATAAATTGATTCAAGAAGAAGACTTAATTAATTTAGAAATAGTAAAAAAACTTACAAAAGAAGAGATTAAATTTTTATATAATTATTATCATATTGATACTACTCAAGGTAAAAATTACATAAGTAAACAAATGAATATGCTTAAATTAGATGTTGACCACATAAAGGAGAAATACAATGAATTTACTAGATAAAACAATAGAATTGATGAATAAATATGGGGTTGGAGCTCAAAAAAGATTCTCTCAAAATTTCTTAGTAAATCAAAGAAGTGTAGACACAATTATCAATAGTTTAGACACTACAAATACTGATAGAGTAGTTGAAATTGGCCCTGGACTTGGTTCACTTACTTATCCTTTATTATTAAAATCAAAAAAATTAACTTCTGTTGAATTTGATAACGATATGATAAAAGTCTTAAAAGGTGAAATTAATGATCATAAGTTTGAACTAATTCAAAATGATTTTTTAAAAGAAGATTTATCTAAATATAAAAATGAAAAAGTAGCATATATAGGGAATTTACCATATCAAATTACAAGAGATTTAATTAAGAAAGTCTTAACTAGTGGAAATTTTGAATATTTTGGATTCATGCTTCAAAAGGATTTAGCAGATGAAATGTTTTATAAAGAAGGATTATCTTGTAATAGCAACTATTCTGCTTTTTTAGCAATGGTAGGTAATTTAGTAAGAGTGTTAGATTTAAAGCCAAATAATTTCTATCCTTCTCCTAAAGTAGATTCAACTTTTGTTGCTTTATATCCTACTGATTTAAAATATGCTAATTTAGAAACATTTAAAATCTTAGACTACATATTTAAAAATCCCAAGAAGACTTTATTAAATAATTTAAAAGTTTCTCCTTTAAAAGAAGATGGTACTATATTTGAAAATTTAGGCATTGATAAAAATATTAGACCACATCAATTGAGTGTAGAAAAATTAAAATTAATTGTTGATTATTATATTAATAAATCTAATGATTAATTATATAGAATATATTAGTAACAAGAATTAAAATTATATTGTAGGAAGATAAATAAATATGATAATTGAAAAAGCTTATTCAAAAATTAATTTAGCAATAGATGTATTAAATAAAAGAGAAGATGGATACCACGATATTGATATTGTGACATTACCATTAGAATTACACGATATTTTAGAATTAGAAGTCTATCCAAAAAAGTATGGAACTTTTGTTACTTGTGATGATAATTCTATTATTTGTGATGAATCTAATTTAGTCTATAAAGCATATAGATTAATGAAACAAAAATATAAATTTGAATCAGGAATAAGAATTAAGATTCATAAAAATATTCCTATTGAAGCTGGTCTTGGTGGAGGAAGTGCTGATGCTGCTGCTTTAATTAATGGTATTAATAAAATCTACAAATTAAAAATGACTGATCAAGAAAAAATAGATATTGCTATTCAAATTGGATCAGATGTTCCATATTGTTTATTTAATAAACCAGCTAGAATGAGACTTAAAGGTGATAAATTAGATTTTATTAAAGTCAAGAAAAATTGGTCTGTTTTATTAATTCAACCAGATCAAGGATTATCTACAGGCGGTGTATATAAAGTTGCAGATACTATTAAAGGGGATAAGCCAAACATTGAAGAATTAATTAAAGGCTTAGAACTTGGAGATGATCAAATAATCGAAAATAACATGGTAAATGGATTACAAAAGGCTGCAATTAGCGTATTAGATGAAGTTGAAAATATTATTAATAGATTAAAAGAATTAGGATTAACTAAAGTAATGATGTCAGGTTCAGGTTCTACTGTGTTTGCTTTAGATAGCGATGTTAAAAAATTAAAGAAAATTGCTAAGATGTTTGATGATGATCATCATCAAGTCTGGATAAGTAAAACTTGCTGTCCCACTTTATAAATAGAATAAATAATGATACAATTTATTTGACTAATTAATATTGGAGGAATTTTTAAAAAGTTATGTTTGAAAATGCAGTACTATTTTCATTATCAGCAACACCTGATTTAGCACAAGCTATTGCTGATAGATTACAAGTTCGTTTAGGTCAACGTTCAATTAGACGTTTCCCATCTGGTGAAATAATTGTAGAACCAGGTGAATCAGTTCGTGGTAAGGATGTTTATATTGTTCAATCAACATGCCCTCCAGTAAATGAAAATTTAATGGAATTAATGATTTTTGTCGATGCTTTAAAAAGAGCTTCTGCAAGAGAAATAAATGTTATTATTCCTTATTTTGGATATGCTAGACAAGATAGAAAAGCTAAGCCTAGACAACCTATTACAGCTTCTTTAGTTGCTAACTTATTAACAACAGCTGGTGTAAATAGAGTAATGACAGTTAATTTACATGCTGCCCAAATTCAAGGCTTCTTCTCTTGCTTAGTTGATAACTTATCCGCTATCAAATTATTAGGCTATTACATTATGAAAACTCATAAAGATTTACATAATGTCACTGTTGTTTCACCTGACCATGGTGGAGTTGAAAGAGCTAGAAATTTAGCTGAATTATTCAATGCTCCTTTAGCTATTATTGATAAAAGAAGAAATAACAATCTTGAACCTGAAGTTATGACAATTATTGGTGATATCAAAGGTAGAGATTGTTTCATGATTGATGATATGATTGATACTGCTAAATCTGCAGTAAATGGTGCTAGAGCATTAAAAGCTAATGGTGCTAAGTCAGTTAAGATCGCTGCAGTTCATGGTGTTTTCTCTGATCCTGCCGCTGATTTATTATCAACAGGAATCTTTGATGAAATCATTGTTACAGATTCAATTCCATTATCTGAAAAGATGTCAAAAATTGAAAATGTCAATGTAGTTTCATTAGCTCCTATGATTGCTGATGTTATTAAGAGAATCACTTCTCATAAGCCATTAACTAGCGTTTATGATGCTTATGCAAATCCTGAAAATTCAGAAGTTGAAATTGTTGTAAAATCTACTAAAAAGTAAAAATATGAAGTCACATACTATAGTTGGAAAATTAGAAATCTTAAATATAGTGTGTGACTTTTTTTTGGTGAATAAAAATAGAAAAATAAGAGTATGGTTACCTTTATCATATTCAAAAAATTCTAAACAAAAATACGATGTAATTTACATGTTTGATGCTCAAAATCTATTTGATAACGCCACTAGTTTTGTAGGTGAATGGGAAATAGATGAGACTATAACATATCTTGAAAAAGAAAAGAATATAAGACCATCAATTGTAGTTGGATTAGATAATTCTAAAGATAGATTATCTGAATATTTACCTAGGTTTTCAAATTATGCAATTGGTGATTTAGCCTATAAAGGGGATAAGACATTAGATTTTTTAGTAAACCAAGTTATTCCATTAATTGAATCTAAGTACAATGTTTATACTTCAAAAGAATCAAGAAGTATTGGTGGATCTTCTATGGGTGGATTAATGTCATTATATGCAGGTATTAAATATAAAGATGTATTTAATAATATCTACGCATTTTCTCCAGCATTTCCTATTTTTAAATATGGATTAAGAGAATACAAACCCGCTTTTCAAGCATTAAATAATGACCTAGCTTTTAAATATGTATTAAATCAATACACTTCAAGTGAGATGTTAAATCAACATAATATTTTTATAACTGCTGGTGGAAAGAATCTAGAAAAGAATTATTCTAAATACCCTCCTCAATTTGTAAAATTCTTAGTATCAAAAGGATATGATTCATCTAGATTAGTAAGTTTAGTTGAAAAAGAATATGACCATAACGAAATAATGTGGGATAAGTTTTTTTACTTTGCGTATCAATTTTTTAAAAGTAAAAGATAAAAATTATTAAAAAAAGAAACTTCTATTCTTAGCATTAGAAGTTTCTTTTATGTTTAATCAACAGTAAGAGTACATCTTAAGTGGTGGATCAGACAGGACTCGAACCTGTAACGACCCGCTTATGAGACGGGGACTCTAACCATTGAGCTACTGATCCAACAATGGTAGCAGCGGGGGGATTCGAACCCTCGACATATCGGGTATGAGCCGAGCGCTCTAACCAACTGAGCTACGCTGCCATAAATGATTTGTAATGTCCTCTTTAGAAAAAAAAGCTGGTGGAGCTGACGAGGATCGAACTCGCTACCTCCTCCATGCCATGGAGGCGCTCTCCCAGGTGAGCTACAGCCCCAGCATTGATAATAATATAATTTTATGCCTTTTATGTCAATGCTTTTTTGAAAATTAGCTGCTTTTTTGTGAAAATTGATTAATTTCAAACTGTAAATATTAAATTAAAACTGTATTATTTAACTTGTGTAAAATCAGAAGATATTTTGCCTTTAATAATATAATAATAAATACCATATGACATTACACATACTGCTAATATCCATGCCATACTATCTGCAAAACAAAGTCCAATAAAGGATTCATCAGATATTGGATTAGATGGATTAATTAATTGAGGAAGGAATTCACATATAATTATTCTACCTACTAATTCTGTAATTCCAGATAAGAGTGGATATATTGATTTTCCTAGTCCTTGTAAGATATTTCTAATTAAGAATAATGAGCCTAAAGCAAAATACATACAACAATCTACTATCATGTAAGTTGAAGCGTAGAATATGACTCTATCATTAATTTTTTCTGAACTTAAGAAGATATGAACATAAGCACCATCAATTGAACATAAACAGCCAATAATTGCTAAGCTTGCATAAATTCCTAACATTAATAAGAATGATGTTTTAATACCACTTCTTAATCTTTCTATATTTTTAGAGCCATAATTTTGACCTGCATAAGATAACATTGCAGTACCTAAAGCGTTTAGTGGAGTCATAAGGAAATCATTGAATTTAACGGCAGCACCATAGCCGTTTTTAGCATTTTCTAATCCATTGATATCAAATTTTACAACGGCTTTTTGTAAAATAATTAATCCAATTGCTAATATTGAAAATTGGAATGCCATTGGTAAGCCTAGTTTTAAATGTTCCATGGTAAATTTATAATTTAATTTAAAATCTGACCATTTAACTCTTAAAAAATCATATCTAATAAATGAATAAACAAAGCAAGCAATAGCCGCGATAGCTTGAGCAATAACTGTTGCAATAGCAGCTCCATTTACACCCATATTAAATGCGCAGATAAATAAGAAATCTAATCCGATATTTAAAATTGTAGAGCCAATTAAGAATAATAAAGGAGTTAAACTATCTCCTACACTTCTTAAAACTGAGACTATTAAATTGTAAAATACTTGGGTAATTAAGCCTAAATATATAATGAAAATATAATTATAAGCATATTGATAATCACCATGACTTGGTTCAATTCCAATAAAGGATAATAAAAATGGAATGCATAATATAGCAATTACAGTTAATATTATGGAAATAATTAAAGAAACTAAGATTTGACAAGCGAAAGATTTTCTAACACCTTCAAGGTTATTTTCACCCATTTTATTACTAGTTACAACGCTAAATCCAGAAGTGCATCCAAAAGCAAATTGTAAAACAATAAATATAAGACAATAAGAAACATTGACACCAGCTACTTCATTTGTAGAAAGTGTGTTTCCAACAATAGCGGCATCAGATATTGTATAGACTTGTTGGAAAATTAAGCTAATTAAAATAGGAACCATAAAAATTAAGATAACTTTTATAGGACTACCTTTGGTTAAGTCAACTGGTTTAAATAAGTTGACAATTGATTGTTTTATTTTGTTCATAAATTAAATGTTAGGATATTCCTTTTCGTTAAGAACAGATTTTAATAAAGTTGCTAAGATGTTAGTGGCTTTACATTCTCCACTTACTGTTCCTTCATTGTAAATAATTGTATCAGCGTAGAATTGAGTAGGCTTTACAAATTCATCATACATTGGTTTTACAGTATCAAAATATTGATTGATAATAAAATCATAAGATCTATTAGTTCTTTCAGATGAGTCTCTAATTAATCTTCTTAAAAATCTTCTTTCGGGTGAGGCAGCGACAAATATTTTTAAATCTGCCATTTTTCTTAAAGTTGGATTTTCTAAGGCTAAAATACCTTCAAATACAATAACTTTTTTAGGAGAGATAGTTTCAATTTTATCTGATCTAGTTTGTAAATTGAAATCGTATATTGGTTTATCTACTGTTTCACCTTTTCTTAAAGCCGATACTTGATTTAAAATTAAAGGCCAATCAAAGGCGTTTGGATGGTCGAAGTTTTGCTTCTTTCTTTCTTCTAAGCTAAGATGAGATAAATCTTTATAATAATCGTCAAAACTAATTAAAGTAATTTCATCTGCACCAATTAATTCTAATGCTTTCTTTGTAATATATGTTTTACCTGAAGAGCTTCCGCCACCAATTAATACTATTTTTGCCATTTGTTAATATCCCCCTAAAATAAATTCACCTAAATATACTAAGATTATTATTATTCAAAATCAAGAATAATTAATATTATTATATTAATATTTAAAAATGGTTACTTAGTAAAGCGGTTATATTTTAAAATTTTTAGGAATTAATTTGTTAAGTGAATAGGTTAAGTAGATGATATCAATTGATAGAGACTTTGTTTTAGATTAAAAGTAATTTTTACCATGACACTGCAAACTATATAAAAATGTAGTGCGAAGAATAAACTAAAATTACTTAAACATATTTCTTTTAATTTGTTAGACAATATAATATATATTTGTATGGCAAATAAATATAAGTTAGTAAATAAGATACAATCATCAAAAATAAATGGGACTATAAAAGAATATGTTCATCTTCAAACAAATTGTAGAATTGTTTGTATAGAAAATGAAGATGAGAATAAATCTATGTCAATTTCATTTAAAACCATTCCTTCTTCTTTAAGTGGTATTGCTCATATTTTAGAGCATACAGTTTTTTGTGGTTCTAAAAAATACAACATAAAAGATCCTTTTAATAGTTTATATAAATATAATATCGCCTCATATATAAATGCATGTACTTGTGAATCGTATACTTATTTTTCTTTTACTATTATTAATAAATTTTCTTTTGATCAAATAAAAGATGTCTATTTAGATACTGTTTTTAATCCAAATATATTTTTAAATAAATATTCTTTTATGCAAGAAGGGATAAGATTTGAAATAGCAAAAAAAGAAGATGAAATAACTCCAAAGGGAATTGTCTATTCAGAAATGCAAGGTCAAACAAACGATATAAATTATTTTATTGAAGATAAAGTAAAAAAGACTATCTTAAATAAAACATTTTATAAATATGATAATTTTGGAGAACCATTTTATATTTTAGATGCTAAATATGAAGATATTTTAGATTTTTATTTAAAGTATTATCACCCTTCAAATACCTTAATTATTTTATATGGAAATTTAAATTATAAAGATGAATTGGGTTTTTTAGATTCAAATTATTTATCTAAATATTCTAAAAAAGAATATGATTTTAAATATATAAATCAAGTTGAACATAAAAATTTAAAAATTCATAAGATTAAATATCCATCTAATTCTACAAAGGGTAAATATTATGTGTATTCTAAATTAGTCCCTGCAGATTTTTCTACTCTTGAATTATTAGCGTTACAAGTAATAAGTGAAGTTTTATTTAATTATTCAACTTCTTATTTTGAAAAGGTAATTGTAAATAATTATGGAATTGCAAGTAAGATAGAAGCAGATGTTTATATGTTAAAAGATAGTTTCTTTATGCTGCAATTAGATAATGTTAATAAAGAATACGATATTGATAAAATAAATAATATTCTTAAAGAAAATGTACAAAGGATTATTGATTTTGGTTTACCACTTAAAGAAATAAAATCATATTTAAAGGCGAAAATCTTCGAGCAAAGTGAAGTAAATATCAATAGTCAAAATTATTCTCAATATCTTATAGAAGAGATGTTAGATAGTTATTACAACATTGATGATTTGTATTATGTATTTAATAAAGTTAAATATTATAAAGAATTATTAAGTAGAACTAATTCTAATTATTTTGATAATTTATTTAAAAGTTTCTTTTCTAGTTTTTTATTACAA
>CAVHUN010000064.1:0-14494 GCA_963639175.1 uncultured Prevotella sp. | reverse complement strand
CATTAAAAGGACTGTTGTTCCACCTATTTTATATCTAGGTTTTTCAACAGCCCCTCCTTAATTTTTTAAATCTTACTTTTTAGCTTTGCCTTGGTTTGCTACAGAAGTAACTTTCTTAGCGATAGTTTCTTGATCACCGATATATTCTTTAGAAATAACGTGTAAGTTTTCATCAAGATGGTAAACAAGAGGTACACCTGTAGGGATGTTTACTCCAACAATATCATCATCAGAGATATTATCTAAGTATTTAACTAATGCTCTTAATGAGTTACCATGAGCTGTAACTAAGACTTTCTTGTCTTCTTTTAATAAAGGTACAATGTTTGCTTCATAATATGGAACAACTCTTGCGATTGTATCTTTTAAAGATTCGTGTAATGGTAAATCTTTCTTATCAACTTTTGAATAAGCTTTTTGTAAAGCTGGATTTCTAGAATCATCTTCAGTTAATGCAGGAGGTCTAACATCGAAAGATCTTCTCCATAATTTAACTTGATCTTCTCCATATTTTTCAGCTGTTTCGGCTTTATTTAATCCTTGTAAAGCACCATAATGTCTTTCGTTTAATTGCCAAGCTTTTGTAACTGGTAAATATTCAGCATCCATGCTTTCTAATGCGTAATTTAATGTGTGAATTGCTCTTTTTAAATAAGAAGTGAAGCAAACATCAAATTCATAACCAGCTTTCTTTAATTGAACGCCTGCATCTTTTGCTTCTGCTACACCTGTTGAAGATAATTCAACATCTGTCCATCCTGTGAATAAGTTTAATTTATTCCATTCGGATTCACCATGTCTTAATAAGACTAAAACTTTTTCCTTCATAATATTCCTTCCTTATTACCCTTACAATTTACCACATTTCAAAGATAAATTACATACATATATTTTAAAATTTAACTTAAAAATCGAAATAATTTATTTTTTATGGCAATTCTTTATTGTTTAGTCATTTTATATAATGTATATTATATAAAGTATCTTATTTTTAGGAGGCTTATTATATGGCTAATTATTACAACAAAAATTTCCGCGTCAAGCAACAAGTTTCAAGTAAATTAATCTTATCATGCATAGCATGTGTTATTGGATTATTATCTTTATTTTTCTTATTTGCACCTGGTGTAGTTGTCACTAATGCAATCACTTCTAAACAAACATTCTTATCTTTAGGTGAATTGACATTTGGTGGACTTACTCCTATGTCAGCTGGATTAATCACTGCTTTCTTTTTAGCAATTGGTGCTAGCTTAATTGGATTAGGTACAAGCGGTTTCCATTATGTTGGATATTTAGCTGGTTTAATATTCTTAGCAAGTGCAATTTGTTTCTTCTGCGTTATTCCAATGGTTGGAGAAGGATTTAAAAATGTTACTTCCAATGGTTCAAAAGCATTAGGTTGGGGAACTTATGGAGTTGGAATAAGTCAAATCATTTGTGCAATATTATTATTTGTTGCTGCAAAAGGTGAATAAAGTTGTAAATTAACTTAATTAATTATAAAATTATTGTGTTATTAATTTAAGGAGATTAATATGGATAATCAAAACAAATATAAAACTGTAAAAAAAGACAATGGCTTGAAATTCCAAAGCATAATGGCAATAGTCACAACTTCAATTGGATTATTATCACTCTTATTCTTATTATGTCCTGGAATCACATATAGTAAAGTCGGTTATTATTCAGCTTCATTCAATTTAGGAAACATGATCTTTGGAACTGACTGGGCTGGAGTTAATCCTGGATTATTAGCTGCTTTAATTGTCATGGTAGTTAGTGTCATCGCTAGTGGAATTTCTATTGTAAAGCCTACTATTGGTATTATAAGTATTATTGGATTTGCTTCTAGTGCAATATTATGGTGCTGCACAATTCCAATGTATGGTAACTACTATGCTGGTTTAGGAAGTGGAGCAATCTGCTTAATTACATTCAATTTCCTTTGTTCATTATTATCATTTATAAGTGTTTCTTATAGATAATTAAATAAGTGCAAAACAAAATGTGAGATTAATTAATCTTAGTCTCACATTTTTCATTTGATTTTTTTATTACTAATCAATCTTACAATTTAGCTTTTCTTCTTTGTTCTTCATATGAATAAAGTCAATAATATTAGCTTGTTCTTTTTGAGAATAAATAATCATCAAAGGGAAGAAATAAACCGGTGAGAAGAAAGTATTATCAATTAAACCATGAATTAATCCCATAACAATAAATGAGACTAATGGTAAGATCATTTCTTTTTTAGAATTTACAATACTAGCAAATAAAGTTTCTACAATATTAACTATATATAAGAAAACACCCACAATACCTAAAGCAGCTAAGAAAGTAATAAATGTATTGTGACTTAAACAAAACACTACGTTATTAGATCCACCACTCTCATTTCCTTGAAATACATCACCTAAATCATATAAACATGAATAAGATGAGCCAACAATAGGAGATCTAGTAAAATAATTAATCGAATGTTCCCATAATATATCTCTACCAGTTAAGTTTTTAATAGTGTGTAAAGTTTCACCAACCACTTTTCTTAAATCAGGAATCAAAACAACACATAACATTCCAACAACTATTAAAGTTGAATACATTAACATGCCATTTTTTAGTGTCATTCTCACGTTTTTTTGCTTGTATGCTAATATAAAGCAATAGAATATCAACATGACAACTGTAGTAATAAATGCACCTCTACAATATGAAAATACAATTAATATTAATCCTATTATAAATAGTAATAAGCTATCCACTCTTTTCTTATTTAAATTAAAATCTTGAACTAAGAAAGGCAAACAAATTTCTATACCAATCAAAGTGATATTTCTTGAATAAGACCACCCTAGACAAAATAATTTCCAACCTTCTTCTTCAGAATTCAAAAATTTAAATCCAATGTCTAATGTAATATCATTCCTTATAATCTCCATTAATATTCCAATAAAGAAAGCATACATTAATTTATTAACGTAATTATAATTATCTCTTAAAGACGTGTTTACTATCAGTAAATAAATAAAAACAATAAATATAATACATAAACTAACTAAATAACCATATGTAGAATATTTAGTATCATATGTAAACTGATTTACTATAGAAGAAATAAGTCCCCAAATTCCTAATAAGCTAAGTGAAATTCCCATTGATCCAAAAGAGAAATCAAACGCCTTTGAAATAATTACTTTTTTCAGATATAATCCGACAAATCCAACTAATATAATTAACGCTTCTACAATAATAGTAATAGGTAATTTAGTCATATCTGGGAATTTAAAATATGAAATCATATCAAACAAGATTAAATGAGTTAGATATAATCCATTTTTAGAAAATAACAAATTTAACAAAACAACTATGGAGATAATAACTATAGCAAAAACTCTGTTATCAAAATGCCATGCTAAAAAGAAAAATACAAGTTGAATTAATAAGCTTGCATAGCTAGTTAAATACTTTTGGATAACATCACTTTTGCTAAAAAAGCTATAAATTTTATTTATCATTTAATTACTCTATAATTCTAACAAATATGAAAGAATACTTAAAGAATATATACACGCAGTTTCTGCTCTTAATATTCTTTTTCCTAAACTTACGACCTTAAAATTGTTATTTACAAAGAATTCGACTTCCTGTTTAGAAAATCCACCTTCTGGTCCTACAATAATAACTACATCTTTTGAATTTTCATCTACAATTTTAATTTTTTCTCCTTTAATTGCCACATCTTCATAAGCGATATATTTATTTGGAGTATCTTTATATAATTCAACTAGTTCTTTTAAATCATATAATCTAGTTAAATGTGGTATTACATTTCTATTAGATTGTTCACTTGCGTTTAATATGATTTTTTCAAATCTTTCTCTTTTATTTTCAAAATCATCTTTTGAAACTCTTTTAATAACTCTTGAAGAAATATAAGGAACAATTTCTTTTACTCCTAGTTCAACACTTTTTTGTAGCACTAATTCAAAATTATCACGTTTTAAAAGAGGACATAATAACACTAAATTATATGGTAATTCTCTGCTATTTTGACTTTCTTGTTCAATAATTTTGACATCAAAAGGATTTATATTTGTAACTTGGCAAATATAAACAATGTTATTATCTACAACTTCTATATTTTCACCGTTGTTTAATCTAATAACTTTAATGTGATTCAATGTTTCTTTAGAAAATATTACTTTGTTATTTTCTATTGTTGCAAAAAATCTTCTCATATTAATTAATCATCAAATTCAACAACTAAAAGCATTTTAAATTGTTGTTCACCTTTTACTGCATGAGGATGGCCTTTAGGCATTATAATGCTTTCACCTTCTTTAATAATAAAATCTTGTGAATCAATAGTTATTTTTCCTACACCATCTAAGCAAGTTACAAAAGCATCTCCTCCTGCAACATGACTTGAAATTTCTTCATCTTTATCAAAAGAGAAAAGAGTAATGCTTAAATGATTATTTTGAAATAAAGTTTTAGAAACTACTTGTCCTTTTTCATAATTTACTTGTTCTTTTAATACGAGAACTTCTTTTTTAGATATATTTTTTAACATAATACTTTTCTCCTATACATCTATATATTTTACATTAATCTATATATTAATTCTTGTGTTTTCAAAATAAATAAACTAAAAAGATGAATTAGTATATTAATTATTCCTAATCCATCTTCTTATAAATTTTTATTTAGAAATTAAGCTGGGAATTTAGCGTTAACTAATTCCATTAAAGCGTTATATTCAGCTTCTGTTAATATTTTTCCACCAGTTACACTAGTTGTAATAGCTCCATCTCCAGTATTGTTATATTCACTAAATTCAGCGTTTGTAGGTAAATTGCCACTCATTTGATCAAATCTAGGATTTTTACTATCTGAAGAATCTCCATAAGCTTTTTTGGAAATAGATTTATCCATATTACAATTTACATAACTAATTTTAGATTGTTTACCCCATGGTCTAGCTAAACTTACTGTTCCTTCAGCAACTTTTAAATTACCATCTGCATCTTTTTCACCTTGAATTGTACATCCATCAATAACAAATCCAAAGTTTGGAGAAGTTATATTGCTTGAAGGTTTACTAACACAAATATATCCACCATTTGTATTGCTATTTCTATACATAGAAGTAATAATTGAATCTTTAATATAGACATTACTATCTTCACCAAAGATGTAATCTGTCATACCACTAATTTCACAATTGACATATTTTTGATTGCCTACTCTTGCATATAAAGTATCTTGATATCCAACAAACTTACAAGAATCAAATACAGAATCAGTATCTACAACAATTGCACAAGCTTGTTTATTTCCTCTTGTATCGGCTAAATATTCATCCATTGAACTATAAGCAGAGTTTCTATAAGTAATATTCTTTGAATAGAAGTTATTACCTTTAACAGTTACACTTGAAGAACCATATGTTGAAAATGCATTGCCTTTTGCATCTTTTGTATCAGCAATTGCATCGTATTGAATTGTTGCACTTGTAGTACTAAGTATGGATACATTATCAATTTCGACATATATTTTCTCATTATATGTACCTTCATTAACTGTAATTTTCTTACTTATTGAAGAGTCAATATTACATGTCTTATAAAAATCTAAAGCATTTTGAATTGAGGAGAATTGCATAACATTATCAACTACTTCACCATCCATTTTAGAAGAATCTACATTAACTGAATAACTGCCATCTGCTAATGCAACTAACTTAGTTGAATCAATAACTGTAACCTTAATGTTTTTAGATAACACTTTATTATCACTTGAGCCAACTACATTTTTAGAGATAGTAATATTCTTTTCACCCTCACTAGCTGTAGAAGGTAAATCAATTGAAGTAGGTTCAACTAATTTTGAAGTCTTTTCACTTACGCCTTTTAAGGTAATGCTATCTGTTGAAATTACATCATTTAATTTATAGACTTTTGGTAATCTTATTCCTGTTTTATTACCAATTAAGAAATCATCTACTTCAATACTTTCAATTAAGCTTACATTTACTTCAATGTTTTGAGTGTCATAATTTTTATATTTAACACCAACTTGATATGTGCCTGCTTCATTTATTTTCAAATTGGATTTATCAATTGTGTATTCATTATCTTTTAATTCAATTTCTGTATCGTTATCATATTTAGAATATACATGTAAGCTAGATAAATCTAATTCTTCTCCAGCTAATAGATTAGTATCTACGTTTTTAGAATCTACTCTAAATCCAATTTCTTTACCTTGAGCTACTTCTTCTTTTAAACCTGCATAATATAAATTAAAGCCATTAGAGCCACCAACTGTATATACGCCTTTATCTAATGTGATTCTAACTTCAAATGCTTCTGAACTTGTTTTAGATATAGAATATTTTTCTCCACCATTTTCATCTAAAATAGTTAATGTTCTTGCAGAACTTCCTGCTGCTGCAATTTGTAATAATAAAGTAGCATTATCAGCACTTACACTTACTTGAAGATATGTTCCAACTCCTTTTTGTTTTAAATTTTTTAATCTATAACTTGTTTTTACTTCACTACCATCTATTTTTGTAACAGTCTTAGAACTTGTATCAAATTGTGCGCCACTTCCTACAATTTTAAATGCTGAATTAATTTCATAATCAGTTAAGGTTTTACCATTTAAATCATCAGCAACAAATTCTGTAATTCTTTCTACTTTAGTGTCACTAGATGTTTGAGAATCTGATGAAGAAGTTGTATCACTAGAATTAGAAGAAGAAACTTCAGATTGACTTTCACTAGATGAACTTGCTTGGCTTGAAGATGTGCTTTCACTAGATGAGCTTGCTTGACTTGAAGATGTACTTTCACTTGAAGATACTTGGCTAGGTGAAGAGCTTTGCTGACTAGATGAGCTAGTTGTAGGTGAACAGCTAACCATTCCACTAGCTAATAATGTTAAAATTGATAATATTTTTAATCCTTTTTTCATATAAAATTTTCCTTTACAACAAAAATGTTACTCTAAATTGTAAGCGCATTCAATAGTGTGCTAATTTTTTGTGTTATGAGCACAATGTTTAGTTTTGAATTTTCTTGAATTTTTTTATAATTTGATTGTATTATTAAATTAAGGAGGGATTATATAGTGATAAATTGGTTTTCAAAATCAAATAAATCATCTTTTGCTACAATATATAAAACTAACATTACAATTAATAAAGTCGCATCAAAATTTATTGATAACGCTTATAGATGTCAGTTAGGAATTGATGAAAAAGATAAATGCATTTATATTAAGCCTATAGATGTAAACACTTATAATTTAGGATTAATAGATGAAGATGATTTATTTAAATTATCTATTTCTAAATCTTATTGTAGAATTTCTTCTACTGATTTTGTAAAAGAAGTTTCAAAAATTACCAACAAGGATTATTCTATAAGTAGTAAAAAATATGAATGTAAATATTTAGATGAAAAGAATTTACTTAGAATTGATCTAAAAAAGGAGGTAAACGATGATTGAACAATATATGGTTTATATATGGTTAGGAGTATTCATTCTTACCATAATTATAGAAGCTTGTACATTTGAATTAGTATCTGTTTGGTTTTCTATTGCTAGTGTATTTTGTATAATATTTTCTTTTATTCCAGGATTACCTTTCTATGGTGAAATAATAATATTTGTAGGCGTGTCTGCTTTGTGTTTATTATTACTTAGACCAGTTGCTAATAAAGCCTTAAAAAGAAAGATTTCTAAGTCAAATATTGATGAAATCATCGGTAAAAAAGGAATAATTATTAAAGAAACTTCTTCACTTAATAAAGGAGAAGTAAAAATTAATGACACAATTTGGACTAGTTTACCTTATAATGAAAATATAGTAATTAAAGAAGGCGAAATAGTTGAAGTAGTCGCAATAAGTGGTAACAAATTATTTGTTAAACCTGTTTCAAAAAATTAATTAAAAGGAGGAATTAATTATGTCAGAAGGAGCAATCGCTGCAGTTGTTGTTTGTAGCTTAGTCATACTTATTATTTTAGTAGTCTTAGTCTCATGTATTAAAATTGTTAAACAAACTAATAAATATGTAATTGAAAGATTTGGTGCTTATATTAAGACTTGGTCTGTTGGTATTCATTTCCTTTGTCCTTTCGCTGATAGAGTTGCAAAAGTTGTCTCTATGAAAGAACAAATTCAAGACTTCCCACCTCAACCAGTTATTACAAAAGATAATGTCACTATTCAAATTGATACAATCGTTTTCTTTTCAGTTACTGATCCAAAACTTTACACATATGGTGTAGAAAATCCAATTAACGCAATTGAATCGTTAACTGCTACTACTTTAAGAAATATTATCGGTGAACTCGAATTAGATCAAACTTTAACTTCTAGAGATATCATCAATTCAAAAATGAGAGCCATCTTAGATGAAGCTACTGATCCATGGGGAATTAAAGTAGTTAGAGTAGAAGTCAAAAACATCATTCCACCAAAAGATATCCGTGATGCAATGGAAAGACAAATGAGAGCAGAAAGAGATAGAAGAGAAAAGATTTTACTTGCTGAAGGTACAAAACAATCTGATATCTTAACTGCTGAAGGTAAAAAACAAGCCGCTATCTTAGAAGCTGAAGCTAGTAAAGAAGCCGCAATTAAAAAGGCTGAAGGTGAAGCTGAATCAATTAAGAAAATTAAATCTGCTGAAGCTGAAGGTATCTTATTATTAAGAGAAGCTGAAGCAAACGGTATTAAATTATTAAATGAAGCAAATGCTTCTAGTTCAGTATTAACCTTAAAATCATTAGAAGCTTTATCAAAATTAGGTGATGGTAAAGCAACTAAATTAATTATCCCTGCTGATATGAAAAATATCGCTGGATTAACTGCTAGTTTAACTGATATTGTTTCATCAATTAAAGCAAGCGATGATACAAATAATCAATAATATTTAATTCATCAACTTTTGTGCTTAATATTATAAATATTAGGCACTTTTTTATTAGACTATATTTATTATTTAATATATAATATCAAGTGCTAAGTCTTTTTACTTAGATGTTAATGAGGTTATATAAATGAAAACTATAAAATTCTTTTTCAAATCCTTAGTTCAAAATATTTGTATTTTAAAAGAAGAACAAAAATGGTGGTATGCAATAACAATTGCTATTATTTCCTTAGTTATTTCTGTTTCAGGTATTTTATCTAGTGGATTATCTGCAAATGTCAATTCTGTTGTCTATTCTGCAATTACTTCTGGTGATTCTGCTATTGATAGAAGCTTAACCCTCCTTGCTGATGAATTTAATGATAACAACAAATTAGTTATTAACAATGGAAAGTTAGAAGCCACTGGTATTTTTAACACTTATTCAGGTGATAATAAATTAACTGAAAATTCTTCTACAAACACTGAAATTGTTCCTAATGTAAAAATTGAATTAGATGTTCAAAATAAAGATGGAGATGTTGATTCAAGAACAACAGTTACTTCTTTAGCTGTATTTGTCTTCCCTGAATTAAATCCTAACTATTCTTCTAAAGATACAACCATTTTAAATAATTTCTTAAAGAAATCAATTTATAAATATGGTAAAGCTAGCTCAGAAGAAACATCTGAATCTGCTCAATGGACACCATATTCATTTATTGTATTAACTCAAACTTCTATTCATATGTCTACATATAAATTAGTTAATGCAACAAAATCATCTACTCCTATTGCTAGTGCAGTTGGTGATTTTAAGAATTTCACTTCCACATATGATTTAAAAAATATCTTTAAAGATGAAAATGGAGCTGTTTTAGCTACTAGTACAATTCAATCTAATTTCTCAGCTTTTATTAACCAAGCCTATTCTTCAATTAAGACTGCAAATACTTGGACAAGTGTTGGAATCTATTTTGCAATTAATGTCGCTATCGTCTTCTTATCTGGTTTTGTCTTATTCTTTATGACAAGAAAGAAAGAATTAGTTGATGGTTTACATTACAATTTCTGGCAAGCTCAAAAAGTTGCCTATATTGAAGCATTAACTCCTGCTATTATTGCCGCTTTATCTTCATTATTTATGGCTTCTTATTCAACATTCGTATTCTTAATCTGTATTGCTATTAGAACATCTTATTCTATTTCTAAGCTTTCTAATGTAGGTGGTGGCGGACAATCTGATAAGCCAGTTTATAAAGCTAGAGCTTAATTAAATAAAATCAAACATCAAAAAAGAAGGTAGATTTTATAAGTTAATTCTTATGTTTCTATCTTCTTTTTGTTTTACTTATTAAAGAATTCTAATACGTCTTTATAAACATCTTCTTTGACATCTTCATTTAAAATTTCATGTCTTGCGTGTTTATAAATAATTGTTTTAATATCACCATTTTGAACTTGAGAATAGAATTTTTCTAGTCTTTTAATTCCTTTTGAATAGTCTCCTACTGGATCATCTTCTCCTGCAATTATTAACAAAGGAACTACATGAGTTATATTTTTTAAATGTTTCTTTTTCCAAATATATTGTTGTCCTTTAAATAATGTGTAATAAAAATTAAATGAACAATCAAACCCACATTGGTCATCTTCATCATAAGCTTTTACATTATCTTTTGAATAAGAAATCCATCTATTTGGTGAACTATTTTCTTCTTTTTCAATTCCTTTTAAAAAGGCAGCGTTTCCTGTTTTTAATAAGAATTTATTGACTTTTTCACCTCTTTTTCCTTGATAGAAAGGATTTAATAAAGCAGTTACAACTCTACCAGTTCTATAATTTAAATTGTTAAATCCAGAGCCACAAACTACTACTTTATCAACAATATCAGAATGCTTTTGATAAAATCCTTGAGTGATAAAACTTCCCATAGAATGACCAAATATATAAATAGGTAAATTAGATTGTTCTTTAATATATTTAGCTAAGCTATATATGTTTTCAATATTTTGAAAGAAACCATCTTTTGGAAGAACACCATATTTAGCCCCTTCATTTTTACTTACTTGTAATCCATGGCCTAAATGATCAATAGCATAAATGTTATATCCATTATTTGCTAATACTTCCATAAAAGGTAAATATCTTAATCCATATTCAGCCATACCATGTACAATGATGACATTAGCTTTTGCTTTTTCTAATTTTGACTTATAAAATGCACCATATATTTCTTGTTTATTTTGATTTTTTATAGTGATTAATTCGTAGTTTTCCATTTTTTTCTCCTCTTTATTAGTATATTAAATTTTTATAATTTTACCTAAGCAATTATTAATATATTTCTTAACATTTTAAAATTAATGACAATTATCTTCCTTTGTCTTAATAATTGTTAATTTATTTGCTTTTTTAGTTATTTATTTTTGACAAAAGTATATACTTATTAGGTGTAAATTTTAATATAATATTTATTATATTAACGAATTTAAAATTATGTTAGAACTAAAAAACATTGTAAAAGATTACAAAGTGAGCCAAGAAAATGTTGTTCACGCTTTAAAAGGAATCAATCTAAAATTTAACAAATCTGGCTTAGTTTGTATATTAGGTCAATCTGGATGTGGTAAAACCACTATGTTAAATATACTTGGTGGGTTAGATAAATACACATCAGGTGATTTAATAGTGGATGGAACATCTACAAAGAACTTTTCAGATAAGGATTGGGATAATTATAGAAATAAGAAAGTCGGAATGATTTTCCAATCCTATAATTTAATTCACCATATGTCAGTAAGTGCTAATGTTGAACTTGCTATGTCTTTATCTGGAGTTGATATTCAAGCTAAAAAAGCCATCGCTAAAAACGCATTAATTCAAGTTGGATTAGAAAAAGAATTAGATAAATTACCAAATCAGTTATCTGGTGGACAACAACAAAGAGTAGCTATTGCAAGAGCCTTAGTTAATGATCCTTCAATTATTTTAGCTGATGAACCAACAGGGGCCTTAGATTCTAAAACTTCTATTCAAATAATGGAATTATTAGAAAAAATCAGTGAAACTAAGTTAATTATCATGGTTACTCATAACCAAGAATTAGCCTATAAATACGCTTCTAGAATCATCGAAATGAACGATGGAAAAGTTATTAAAAATATCAAAAATACTCCTAGTGTTACTCCTAGTAAAGATATTCCAAATATTTCTAAGTCTATAAAAGAGGAAATTAGCAAAGCAAAAAAAGTAAACAAGAAGAAATCTTCTATGTCAATTTTAACTGCTTTAGGAATATCAGTAAAAAATTTATTAACTAAAAAAGGTAGAACTATAATGACTAGTGTAGCTGGTTCATTTGGTATTATTGGAATTGCCCTTATTTTAGCAGTGTCTAATGGTTTTTCTTCTTTTGTAAATAACATGCAAGAAGAAACCTTAGCAAGTTATCCACTAAGTGTAGATGAAACATATATTGATACAAATTCTACTAACTCTACATCATTAGAAGATTATCCAGAAAACAAAGAAGTAAATGTAGTTAAATCAAATTATACTTATCATGCAAATAACATCACTGATGATTACATTTCTTATCTAGAAAAAATGGATAAAGACTATGCATCTTCAATTCAATATAACTACGCATTACAAACTAATGTAGTATTTAAAAATGATAACGATAATTCTTATTCTTATTTAACAACAACTCAAAAATCCTTAATTGATTCATTAACTTCAAGTTCCATATGGAATGAATTACCAACTAATTCAGACTTTATAAAAGAAAAATATGACATAATTGAAGGGCATTATCCTACTAATTCAAGTGAGATGATTTTAGTAGTTAATAAATCTAATGCTTTAAACGAAAATTCTTTAAAAAGTCTAGGATTTTCCATTAAAAACACCACTATTTCATTTGATGATATTTTAAATAAAACTTACAAATTAGTCCCTAATGATAAATTTTATACTGAAGCTAATTCAATTCAAGTAAAGGGTAGATTTATAAAATCAAACGAAGAATTAGAAAAAGACAATCTCTCTGCTTCTGAATTTTATTCAACAATTATAAATTATTTATCTGAGCTTTCTGAAAACTCAGAAGATACTTCTTCTACTAATAGTGCTAAATATGAAGAATTAATGAAAAAATGGTCAGCTTTAATTGATAAATATTTTAATTCGGTAGAAACTAAGACAATTAAATCATATGAATCTCCTGTAGTTAAAAACGATGCTGCTACTACAAATAAGAATCTTAAAAATTTATATTCTGACACTTCTTTAAAAGAATTAAAAATCGTTGGTATATTAAGACCAAAAGATTCTAATGTCGTTAACTATTTATCAAATGGAGTTTATTATACTCACGATTTAATTACTGAATCACTTGATTCTGCTTCAACTAGTTCAATCGCTTTAGATACTGCAAATCATTTAGTAATTGAAGATGGAATCACTGCATTAGGAATTGATACTTCTTCTATTCCTAGTGATACGCAAACTCAAGAAGCAGAAAGTAGTTATTATTTCCCACAAGTATATACTCTTATTGGTTCTACTCCTCAAATAATGGTTAATTACAACACTATTTTAACCTCTTCTGAATTATATGAAGAATTAAAAGAAGCTTTTACTAATATGAAAAACAACCCTGTGGATCTAGCTAGATTCCTTCTAGCAATTCAACAACAAGATTATTCAAAGGCTTTAGAAATTGTATCTAAATACACTTCTTCAAGTGTAGATGAACAAACTTTAAAAACTATGTTTACTAGTACTATTTCTAGCTTAGTTACTTCTATTAATTCAGCTTTAAAACAATACATGACAAATAGAAAAGCTATTGGTACTGATAAGAAAGTTTCTTCTATTACTATCTATCCAAAATCATTTAAAGATAAATCTAAAATATTAGAATATCTAGATGCATATAACATAGATAAGTCTAAATCAGATCAAATAAAATACACTGATATTGCTGGTACAGTATTTTCTGCAGTAGAAACAATGGTAAATATAATTACTATAGTGCTTATTTGTTTTTCTAGTATTTCCTTAGTTGTTTCTTCAGTAATGATTGGAATTATCATGTATTCTTCTGTTATTGAAAGAACTAAAGAAATTGGTATCTTACGTTCAATCGGTGCAAGAAAAATAGATATTTCTCGTCTATTTAAAACAGAAGCTGTAATAATTGGTTTCTTATCTGGATTAGTAGGTATTGTATTTACATATATAATTCAATTCCCATTAAATATAATTTTAGAAAATGTTATTCAAGGAGTTAAGATTTCTAACCTAGCAAATTTAAATCCATTACACGGATTAATCTTAATATTAATAAGTATGTTCTTAACATTCTTCTCAGCATTAATCCCTGCTAGATTCGCCGCTAAAAAAGACCCAGTAATTGCTTTAAGAACTGGTGAATAATTAATGTAATTAAGCTGCTACAATAGTTTATTAGAACATGTAGCGGTTTTTATATTAAAAATATTTAAGTTGCTTTTAATTTTAAATTAAGATATCATAATAATGTAAGGGGTTA
>CAVHUN010000063.1:0-5300 GCA_963639175.1 uncultured Prevotella sp. | reverse complement strand
AGAAACCTACATTTTCAATTGCGAATTTCCAACAATTTCATTATGCTATTTACATACAATTTCCTAAACAATAAAAAATAGCGGTTTTCACCACTATCATTTTTTCTTTCTATTACGGGCAATATCTAACTTTGCCCTAATAACGAAGTGTTCAGGAATATAATAGATGCCTATTATACAACTGGAGTTCGTCTTATTACCATTTGGTGGAGCTATTGGAAGTCGAATCCAAACAGAGTTACCTATAGGCTTCTGAGACCTACGCGTCTACCAATTCCGCCATAGCTCCATACTTAATAATTTTATTATTAAATATAGTTTTATTCAATAATTATTCGTTTTGATTATTGTTATTATCTTCTTTAAATTTAATGTATTTTGCTAATTTAGGATTGTTTCTAAAAGCGACAAATATTAAAGTATTAAATAATAATTCATAAACTATTAATATTAATGCAGCTTTAATTAAATTGAATGGAAAATACAATACAAATATACAAGTAAAATAATCTCCACCAAAACTATTTAATGCTTTTATTACTCCTTCTACTGCTTCTTTATTAAAGCAAGTTGTATAATACCCTGCTAAATAAGTTGGAGTAATAAATAAATAATTTAAACTAGTCATTACTAAAGCATTTATTATTCCAATAAATACATATGAAATTATTCTATGGTAATACTTTTTAGAAAATAATCTAAAGACTTTTACACATATTAATAAGCATAACAAATATGTTAAAGAAGAAATTATTGCTGCTAATTGTCCAATATAATAAATTCCACTTGGCTGAACTATTAATGAAATTAATGTCTTAATAATTGCAATGGCTAAACTTGAATAAAATCCACCTAAGGCGTAGCCAACTAATATAACTACATCAGATATTTCTATTTCAATCCAAGGTGCTAATGGATATGGAAATTTAATAAATAGCATCAATATTATTCCTAAAGCGGATAATATGGCAGTAGATACCATTTTAAATATTAATTGTGATCTTTTATTTTTCATATTATTTTCTAATGTAAAAAGGTTTAATTTTTAATAATTAAGTATTAAAGTTACTAACTTATTATTTTTTAAAGTAAGTATTATGAGCTTTATTATATCTACAAATAGTCTTAATTTGATTTATTATATCTTCATCAAGTTCTCTAAAAGCTCCTACTTTTAATTCGCCTATGCTAATTGGGCCAATCTTTATTCTTCTTAAGGCTAATGTTTGATGATTTATAGCTTCTACCATTCTTCTTACTTGTCTATTTCTGCCTTCATGAATTTCAATTTCAAATATAGTTTTTTCTAAATCTACTTTTCTAATAGTCACTTTTGCAGGTGATGTCATTCCATCTTCTAGCATCACTCCTTTTTCAAGCTTTTCTTTTTCTTCAATAGATAATTTACCATCAATTAAGACTAAATATGTCTTTGTAAAAGAAGAAGAAGGATGAGTGACTAAATTAGCAAATTCACCATCATTTGTCATAAAGATTAATCCAGAAGTATTTATATCTAATCTACCAACTGGAAATACCCTTCCAAATCTAGGTGGAATTAAATCAGCTACTGTCTTTCTATTTCTATCATCAGACATAGTAGTAATTACCCCTACTGGTTTATTTAATAATAAATAGACAAAATTTTTAGAATTTAGTGGTTTTAATAAATTATTTTCTACTTTAATAACACAAGTATCTTCTTCAAATTTTTCACCTAATGTATTTACTAATTTATCATCTACATACACTTTATTTGCTAATATTAATTCTTCAGCTTTTCTTCTAGAGCAATATCCTCTATCAGCAATTATTTTTTGTAATCTTACTAATGCCATTATTTAACCTCTTTTAATAACTTTTCTATTTTAGAAACGTATTCTTTATTGTAACAATCAATAATTATTTGATTGTCATTTATTTGATATGTGAAACTATTAGAAATTCTTTCTCGTTGATTAACATCCATACTCTTAAAGTTTCTAATGTATTCTTCAGCATCTCTTACTGATAAATTAACAATCTTAGTTGCTAATATATCTTGTTCATTAATTGATAATCTACCTAGTAATCTAGCTTTTGGAAATGATAATTTATCATTTAATATCATGTTTTTAACTTTAGGAGATAACTTTAACAATCTAATGGTGTTATTTATTTGACCATGAGATAAATTAGTGATGTTTTGAATATCTTTTTCAGACATATTAAATACTTGCATAGCTTGATAATAAGCGTAAGCTTCTACAAGTGGATTATCTTGATTTGCGATCATATTATTTAAAATATAATAAATGATTTCATCTACATTAGCTTGTAATAAAATACAAGGAACTGGATTAATGTTCTTATTTTGGCAAACTAAGAATCTTTTAACACCATTTACAACCATGTTTTGATTGTTGTATTTACAAATAACAATTGGATCAATAATTCCATAATTTGATAAATTTTTATCAAAATATTTTAAACTTTGACTAGGATAATTATCCTTATTTAAAAGTGGAAATAACGATAATGTATTAGTATCAACTTTAATAGTTTGAGATAAATTCTTATCCCCTTCAATCTTTTTTACAACATCTTTATATCCATATCTATTAACAAGAGTTTTTAAAGCATCTTGTTTAATAAAATAAGATGTTTTGTTATTTGAATTATTTTCCATAATCAATAATTTCCCTTGCTAATGCTAAATATGCTTTTGAACCACTTGCATTTGGTTTATAAGTATTAATTGGACGACCTAAAGCCTGAGCTTCAGCAATTGTAATATTTCTAGGAATAATAGTATTAAATGTCTTTTCTTTAAATGTAGACATTACTTCACTAGTTACTTCTGTAGATAATCTATTTCTATTATCATACATAGTAAGTAAAAAGCCTAATATTTCTAGATTCGAATTTGTAGTCATTCTAATATTATTAATAGCAGCTAAAACTTGAGCAATAGCTTCCATAGCAAAAAATTCACATTGAACTGGAATAATAACTTGATTAGAAGCAGTTAAAGCATTTAAAGAAAGAAAACCTAATGAAGGCGGACAATCTATAAAGATATAATCAAACTTATCTTTTATTTCATCTACTGCGTCTTTTAAATTAGTTAAATCAGAGACTTTTCCAAGTTCTCTCATTTTTACTTCACAAGCCGCTAAATCTAAATTTGCGGGTAAAAGCTTAATATTTTTAACACTTGTCTTTCTAACTACTTTCTCAAATGGCACATCTTTTACAATAAAATTAAAAACTGTGTACTTTAATAAAGAAGAATCTACTCCTACTCCTCTAGAACAGTTTCCTTGAGGATCTAGATCAATTAAAAGAATCTTTTTATCATAAGTAGCTAAACAAGACGCTAAATTAATAGCGGTGGTAGTTTTTCCAACTCCACCCTTTTGATTAGAAATTGCAATTACTTTTCCCATGTTATAATACCGATATAATTACGTATACTAAATAAGATAGTAATCCTAAGGCAATTAAAATCAATCCAATTCTATAGATTAAAGCGCATCTTTTTTCTAATCTTGCGGCTTTTTCTTGTTTAGTTAAATTTTTCTTTGCTTTATTTTCAACTTTATTAGTAGAAGGATTATTTTGATTACTTATTTGTTCAACTTTAAAATTGTTATTGTTATTAAAATTATTAACATTTTGATTTGAATAGCTATTTTGATACATGTTGCTATTCATATTAACCCTTGAATTAGGGTTAAATTGATTGTAGTTATTATTTTGATTAAAGTTGTTATTTTGATTGTAATTGTTATTATTGAAATTTTGGTTGCTAAAAGGACTAGCAGTAGTATTACTGCTACTAGTAGGATTGATATTCATTTCACTAGTTAAGTCTATTTTAGTTCTATTTTTCATTATTAAAAGTCACATTCTTTATAAGTACGTGGATATGCTTCAACATCTCTAATATTTTGCATACCTGTTAAAAATTGAAGCATTCTTTCAAATCCTAAGCCAAATCCAGCATGAGGACATGAACCATATCTTCTTAAATCAAGATACCATTGATAGTTCTTGACATCCATATTTAATTCTTCCATTCTCTTTAAAAGAACATCTAAATTTTCTTCTCTTTGAGAACCACCAACTAATTCGCCAATTTCAGGAACTAATAAGTCAACAGCTGCAACTGTTTTACCATCACTATTTTGTTTCATATAGAAAGACTTAATATCTTTTGGATAGTTAGTAATAAATATAGGTCCTTTAAATACATGTTCAGTTAAATATCTTTCGTGTTCAGATTCTAAATCTAAGCCCCAATAAATATTATCGTTATTGAATTTATAGCCGTTCTTTTTAGCATCTAATAAGATATCAATTGCTTTTGTATATTCAACTTCAACAAAGTCTTTATTTACAAAGTCTTCTAATTTTTTCTTTAAGCCTGGTTCAATTCTTTCATCAAAGAAATCAATTTCATCTTTGCAGTTTGCCATGACATATTTTGTGATGTATTTTAAGAAATCTTCGATTAAATCCATATCATCATATAAATCAGCAAATGCAATTTCAGGTTCAATCATCCAAAATTCTGCAGCGTGATGAGTAGTATTACTCTTTTCAGCTCTAAAAGCAGGACCAAATGTATAAACATCTCTAAAGGCTTGGCAGAATGGTTCAACATGTAATTGACCAGAAACTGTTAAACTGACTTTCTTTCCAAAATATTCTTCTGGGTGTTTAATATCAGCGCAAACTGAAAATGTTTGACCAGCACCTTCACAATCGTTTGAAGTTAATAAAGGAGTATGTACATAAACAAATCCTTCTCCTTGGAAAAATTCATGAATAGCCATAGAAAGAACAGATCTTACTCTATATACAGCTCTAAATGTATTTGTCTTTGGTCTTAAATGAGGAATAGTTCTTAAAAATTCAAAAGTTGTCTTTTTCTTTTGTAAAGGATAAGTATCATCTACTCCACCAATTAATTTAACACTAGTTAAATCAATATCAAATGGTTGTCTAGCTTCAGGAGTTAATTTAAAAACACCTTTAACATTAACTGAACAACCTAAACGCAACTTTTCAGCTACTTCAAAATCTTTTAATTCTTTTGAATATACTAATTGAGCGTTTTTAAAACATGTTCCATCGTTAAAATTTAAAAATCCCATGTTTCCCATAAAACGGTTAGACATAATCCAACCATTTATTTCTACTTCTAATCCATCTTGAATGTTGTTAGAAGCTGCTTGTTCAAATAATTCTCTAACTGTCATGTAAGTTTCCATATTTATTACCTCATACAATTCTATATTTATTATATATTATTT
>CAVHUN010000062.1:0-24380 GCA_963639175.1 uncultured Prevotella sp. | reverse complement strand
TTTTTTATCCATTCATTCCGGAATGAATGGATAAATATCTTTTACACATAATTTACTCTACTCCCGAAGATAAATACTTTAATAAATTTATTCAATTAATATGTACATTTATTGCAAGATTTAAAGTAAATAATTTTACAACTTCAAAATTTGATGAGTGGAAGATAACTGCAAAAGATGAAAGAACTAAATTGTTTATTGAAATTTGCTATCAATGTTATTTGACATATTCTTTTGCTTTGAAAAATGAAAATAAAATAGATTTTGAAGACATGATTAATAATGCTTCAAATATTTTAGATGAAAAAATTAAAAATAATGAAAAACTTCCATATGATTATATTTTAGTAGATGAATATCAAGATATTTCATTACAAAGATTTGACTTATGCGAAAAGTTATCAAAAGTAAGTGATGCAAAAATCATCGCAGTTGGTGATGATTGGCAATCCATTTTTAAATTTAGTGGTTCAAAAATCAATTTGTTTACTAAATTTGAAAATATAATGGGATATGCTAATGTTTTAAAAATCACTAATACTTATCGTAATTCACAAGAATTAATTGATATTGCTGGTGGTTTTGTTATGGAAAATAATGAGCAAATTCAAAAAACTCTAAAGTCAAATAAAAGAATTCAAGATCCTGTAATTTTAATGAGTTATAACGATAAATTTAAAGATAGAGAAGATGAAAATGATAAAGGTCCTTATTATAGATTAGGCGAAGCCATAGAAAGAACTTTAGATATTATTGTAAAAGAAAATGGTGAAGATAAATCAGTATTATTAATTGGAAGATATGGATTTGATGGTAGAAATTTATCGAAATTAGAAGATCTATTTATTTGTTATAAAAACAAAATTATTTCAAAAAAATACCCAAAAGTTAAAATTACATATTTGAATGCACACTCTTCAAAAGGACTAGGTTTTGATAATGTCATTATTATAAATGGTAAAGATGATATATTAGGATTTCCTTCTAAAATTGAAGATGACCCAGTAATGAAACTTGTTATTAAAGATGATGAAAAGATTGACTTTGCTGAAGAAAGAAGACTGTTTTATGTTGCTTTAACAAGAACAAAAAATAGAGTATTTATAATTACGCCTCAAACAAAACCGTCTAAATTTATATTAGAAATAAAAGATAAATTTACTAATGTTATTCTAAATGGGGAAAAGCTTACACCAATTGGAGATCAAAATTTCAGAGTTAGTTGTCCTTATTGTGGATATCCTCTTCAAAAAAGAAAAAATCCAAATTTCAAATTTACAACTTCAATGTGGATTTGTTCAAATGATCCTGAAGTATGTGGCTTTTTAACCAATAATTTACATGGCGGAAAATTATCGGTTTGTAAATGTCCAGATTGTGAAGATGGTTTTTTAATTGTTAAGCCAGTGAGATTTGAAAAAACAGGGAAGACTTCCTATGTATTAGGTTGCACAAATTATAAAAAAGATGGTAAAGGATGTAACTTAATTATGAATATGGATAATTTTACTCAAGATAAAGAAAAGCTATCTATTAAATTTGTATCTAAAAATCTATCTTTAGAAAATATGATGTTTTGTGGATCACCTATAAAAACATTGTTAGAAAACATATTTAATTTAATAAATAATTCTAAAACTAAATATGTCAATTTTGATATTAATCCTAGAACCATTATTGATGTATTAATTGGAAATAAAACAAAAGCTGTAGACACATTTAAGTTAGATAATTTTCCTGAATATAAGACAGTTGATTCCAAATTTAGTAAAAAATTATTTTCTTTAATTAATGAATTAGAAAATGAAGAAATTATTTCAATTAATACTAATAATTATAATTCCATTTCTATTTTAAAAAATTTTCTTACTGATGAAGATATACAAATCGTTTTTGCAAATTTGATGCAAAAACAAAAATAATCATGAGTAAAATGGATAAATATCTATTATAAATTTATGATTAGTGAATAGTATTATTAATAATAAGTATTTAAGTAGAGAAAAAAGCTATTTTAGTATATATTATAAGAGTTATTAATAAAAAATAAGGAGAAAGTATGTTTAGTAAAGATGATGAATATTATGTAAAGTTACATAGAGAATTCAAACAAATATTTAAAGAAATTAAAAAAGCAAATAGAATAGTTATTTATCGCCACGAAAGTCCTGATTTTGATGCTTTAGGAACTCAAATGGGATTATATACATATATAAAACATTGGTGGCCAGAAAAAGAAGTTCATTATGTTGGTGATACTTTTAAAACTTTTATTCCTAGAATTTTCCCTAAACCTGAAGTTTTAGATGAATCATTTTATGATACTCCTTATTTAGCTATTGTTGTTGATACAGCAGATACTAAAAGAACTTCTAAATTAAATCTTAAAAATGCTTATCAAGTTATTAAAATGGATCACCATCCTGATGTAGAACAATACGCAACTATATCTTGTGTCCATCCAGAAATGTGTGCTGCTGCTGAATTAGTAAGCTTAATGTTAGAAACTATGGGTGGAAGAAGATATCCATTATTTAAAGAAGCTTGTGAATATTTGTTTATTGGAATTGTAGGAGATTCAGGAAGATTTAGATATCCAGAAGTCTCTCCAATGAGCTTTAGATTAACAGCTGATTTATTAGCTACAGGAATTAATAAAGAAGAATTATATTCTAAAATTTATTACACTACTAAAGAAGAATTTTTCTTTAAAAAATTTGTTATGACAAATTATCAAATTACTGAAGGTGGTACTTGCTATTACATTATTAAAGACAAAGACTTAAAAGAATTAAAAATTGAAGCCGGTGATACAAAACAAGGTATTTCATTATTTAGAGATGTCGATGGAATTAAAGCTATTGTATGTGTTACAGAAGATGTAGTTAAAAATGAATATAGAATTTCACTTAGATCATCATCTAAGCCAGTAAATAAAGTCGCTAGCATGTTTAATGGGGGCGGACACTTATTTGCAGCTGGGGCAAGAATAAAATCTTTAGATGACTTACCTTCATTAATTAATGAAGTTGACAAATTAGAAGAGGTTAAATAATAAATGTTACAATTAAACAATATATCAATGCAATTTGGAGGAAGGGTATTATTTAAAGATGTAAATATCGCCTTTTCTCAAGGCGAATGTTATGGAATTATTGGCGCTAATGGAGCTGGTAAGTCCACTTTATTAAAAATTATTGATGGTGAATTAGAACCAACTTCAGGAAATGTCTATTTAGATCCTAAACAAAGAATGTCTGTTTTAAAACAAGACCATAACGCTTTTGATGAAGTAGAAGTCTTACGTACAGTTTTATTAGGACATAAGCGTTTAGTAGAAATAATGGATCAAAAAGACGCCTTGTATGCTAAACCTGACTTTGATGAAAAAGATGGTGAACTAGCAGGCGTATTAGAAAATGAATTTGCTGAATTAAATGGTTGGAATGCTGAATCTGATGCTGAAAACTTATTAAATTCAATCGGTGTTGATTCTTCTATGCATCATTTATTAATGAAAGAATTAGATGCTAGATTAAAAGTAAAGGTATTGTTAGCTCAAGCCTTATTTGGAAATCCAGATATTTTAGTCTTAGATGAACCTACAAATAACTTAGATGCTCATACATGTAAATGGTTAGAAGATTATTTAATTGATTTTCCTAACACAATATTAATTGTTTCTCACGACCGTTATTTTTTAAATAGAGTATGTACAAGAATATTAGATGTTGACTATATGGAAATTAATCAATTTGTCGGTAACTATGATTTCTGGTATTCTTCAAGCCAATTAATTCAAAGACAATTGAAAGATCAAAATAAGAAAAAAGAAGAAAGAATTAAAGAATTAAAAGAATTCATCGCAAGATTTTCAGCTAACGCAAGTAAATCTAAGCAAGCTACTTCTAGAAAGAAAGCTCTTGAAAAAATTAACTTAGAAGATTTAAAACCATCTTCAAGAAGATATCCATATATCGATTTTAAATCAGAATACAATTTAGGCAATGATGTTTTAAAATTAGAAGATTGTAACATCAATGGATTTGTTAAAGATTTAAATATTAACTTAGTAAATACTGATAAAGTTGCTTTAATTGCTGATAATTCATTAGCAATCACTAAATTGATGAATTGTTTAAATGGGGTAGAACAATTTGATTCAGGTAAATTCAAATATGGAATTACTATTCATCCTACCTATATTCCTTCCTCATTAGAAGAATTAAATAATCAAAATACTAACTTATTAGAATATTTAAGACCATATGCTAAAGTTAAAACAGATTCATTTATTAGAAGCTATTTAGGAAGAATGTTATTTTCAGGAGAAGAAGCTTTAAAAGATGTAAAAGTTTTATCTGGTGGAGAAAAAGTTAGACTTAGATTTGTAAAAGTCATGCTTGATCCAGGAAATATAATTTTCTTAGATGATCCTACTAACCATTTAGATCTTGAATCAATTGAATCATTAAATAGAGCAATGTCAGAAACAAAATCTGTTCTTGTATTTTCTTCTCATGATAGACAATTAATTAATTCAATCGCAAATAGAATTATTTATATTAAAAATGATGGAACCTACATTGATAAATACATGTCTTATGATGAATTTGAAGAATATGTATTTAATCAAACAGGAAAATCAATCTAATTTAGAATAAATACTTTTAATTTTATCTATTGAAGATTGGATAGTAGATGTACTAGTTGTATCAAATTTACAACTATCAATTGAAATAGAATTTTCATAATAAACCAAGCTAGGAATATATCCTTCTTGGTTTTTATATTGGAATTTTTCTACAAATGAAGAATATAATTCTTTATTTTCTCTAAAATAAGAAACTTCAAAACAATAGATATCTACATCATTATTCTTAGAATATTTATATAAGAAATCATCAAATAAAGATGAACAATCAGGGCATTTATTCCAAGTGTAGAAAACACTTATTTTAGAAGAATTTTGAATTTTGTATTCTAAATAAGAATAAGAAGTTAAATCTATTCTATTAAAATGGAAAGAAGTAGTTTCAATTTGATTAACATCATTTAAAAAATATATTTTGCTAGAAGAAAAGAATTTATGTAAGCAAATTAAAAATGATTGTTCGTCTTTATAAAATGAAGTACCTAGTGGTTGAAGAGTGCATTTAACTTGTTGATTTTCACTTTTATAATATAAAAATGTTGGATAAGAAGTAATATTGTAAAAAATAGAAGTGTAATTAGAATCATCTTTATAAGTATCATATATATTTTTATAATTTGTATATTCAATTCCATATATGACAAAGTGCTCCTTAGTTGCAAGATTATTAATATATGAATCAACTTTTAAACAAGTTTTACAATCTAAAGAATAAATTAAAATAAGAAAGTTATTTGAAACATTTGGATTAGTCTTTAATAAATTTATCTTTTCAAGAAATTCATCTTTAGTAATAGTAACTAGACTATTAATAGATAAATTATATGGTAAATATTCTTTTCCAACATAATTATTAATATCATCAATATTAGAACAGCTAGTATTGATAAATAAAGTAGGTGATATCAAGCATAAATACATCAATTTTTTAAAGTTAGTCATATCAATATTAATATATCAAATAATTTTCTAGTCTTTATAATAAATTTATAAGAATGCATTAATATAATTTTGATATTAGTTAAATTGCTTAATTATAAACTAATTAGATTTGATAAAATTAATTAAAGGAGTTTTAAAAGATGAACGCAAGCGAAATAAAGAAATTAATAAGACCGTTATTAAACACAAAATATTCAGATTTAATGGTATATAACAGTCTTCAAGACAATTTATATGAAATTGTAAAAGATGAAAATACTCCTGCTAATTTTAAAAATTACGATTATATATTCTATGTTGAAAATGATCATTATGTTAAATTTGATAAGAATTTAAAATTTGCAAAATTGTCTATTAAAAAAGATGATGTAAGTAAATTTACTAAAAGAATTGAAACTAAATATTGTGAGCAAGAAGATATTATTGAATTATTAAAAGGCGAAATATCTATTAAAGAATTCTTTAAAGGTGAAGTAGTATTTCAATATTGTCTTAAAAAAGGGATTGATTTAGAACCTAGAATCTTTTTTGAATTTATCAATAACTTTAAAAAAGGAAAAATTAATCCTATAGAATTACCTGTATATCTATATTATTACAGTTCAAGTGATATTTTAATGATTCCTTGTGAATTAAATTATACAAAACCAAGTAAAAATAATTATTTAAAATTCATGTGGAATTCTATGATGTTAAATTATTATTTTAGAAAATTTATTTTGTTAATATGCGAAAACGATAAATACAATGAAGAACTAGATGGTCTTTTAATGGAATTTCAACGCGATTTAAAAAATAAAGATAAAGAATTTGAAAAGTTTGAATTATCATTTGATGAAATATGTGAATCAATCCAGACAATTGGGGATGAAGAAAATAGTCAATTTATTGATAGTAAAGATGAAAAGTTTTATTCAAATTGTATCTCAAGATTAGTAAAAATAGATTCAAAAGAATCTAATACATTCTTATCTAATTTATATTCAACTGGTGATAATATTACTAAAAAAGATGAATTAAAGAGTTTAGATTACGCCTTAGTTGGATATCAAAAAGGAGAGAATTTATTAACTTATAGAATAGGTATATATTATAAAAACATTAAAAATGATCCTTTAAATGCTTTGAAATATTTAAATATTGCCTGTATGTATGATATTGATGAAGCCTTTATTACTATGTCAGATATTTTCTATGAAGGGAAAATAGTTAAACAAGATTACAATATCGCCTTAGAATATTTAAACAAAGTGAAAGATAGATATTTATATAGATATCTTTATTATAGAAAATTTAGCTTTAATGAAGTCTTAGTTAGATATATAGATATTTTAAAAAGTAAAATTGATGAAAATATTGACACTTTAGAAAATAGAAGAGACATTCTAATTTATTTATTCTACACATTTAAAGTGTTTGAAGAAATTATAGAACACGATATAAGATTTAATATTGATCGTTTTGATGAATTCAATTATAAATTCTATTTATTTGTCTCTCAATTACTAGTTATGTATGATTATGAAAGATTACCTAACTTTAAAAAGAAAGAAGATGTTAATTTTGTAGATGTTACTGACTTTGCAGATACCATTTTTATGAATGGATTTAAGCAAAAAATGAATGTTTTATTAAAAAACGAAGGTAAATATTTAAGTTTAAAAATTATTCCTGAATTTAAATCTCACAATAAACAATTTGTTATTCCTTTAGTTCAATATGGCTATATATATGAAAGCTTCATGGTTGAATTTAGAATTAAATGTGGAAATTCATATAATGGAATATTAGTTGATAGCAAACACTTTATGGCTAATAATATTACTTATGTAGAATCTGAAAATGGAACTATTTTAACTATTGAAACTGAATATGGTTTCCATTTTGATTTATTGCTTGATAAAATCGAAATAGGAATAGATAAATTAGGAAAATTAGTTGATATAAAATATCCAAATGTCTTTAAAGTTTATGCTAAATTTGATGATCAAGAATATTTGTGTTTAGCCTATACTCCTAATTTAGAAAAAGGGGATAAAGTAAAAATGGAAATTGAAGATAAAGATGATCCTTTATATAACAAAATTGGATATGTTACTTCTTCAGTTTGTGAATATAGATCCTATCAATTAGAAGAAAGAAATATCGCATTGAATTTCTTTGTTGAAAAAGTTAAGCTCTAATAAAAAATAAAATCCACCCATGAAAAAACCTGCCTTAATAAGCAGGTTTTAATAATGGATTAAAGTTTTAATAATCTAACTGTATCTCTAGCGATCATGATTTCTTCATCTGTAGGGATTACTACCATAGGGATAGAAGAATCTTTACTTGAGATATATCCTTCAACACCACGTGTCTTGTCGTTTAATTCTTCATCGAGTTTTAAGCCCATGAATTCTGCACATTCTTCAACTACTTTTGTTCTATAGAATGGAGCGTTTTCACCAATACCAGCTGACCAAACAATTAAATCGACTTTTCCTAATCTACAAGCATAGCTAGCGATGAATTGAGCTAATTTTCTTGACCACATAGTAACAGCTAAGATAGCTCTAGGGTTGCCTTTTTCAAATTCAACTTGAATATCTCTTGTATCATTTGAAACACCAGATACACCAAGTAAACCAGATTGTTTATTGAATTCTTGGAAGATATCTTCACATGATCTACCAGTTTGAGAGCAGATATAATTCATAACAGAAGGATCTAAATCACCTGTTCTTGTACCCATCATAATTCCACCAAGAGGAGTTAAGCCCATACTTGTTAAGACGACTTTACCATCTCTAATTGCAGAAATAGAAGAACCAGAACCGATATGTAAAGTGATGATTCTTGAATCAGGTTTATCTTTTAAATATTTGTGAATTGCGATTTCGGATAAATATTTATGAGAAGTACCATGAGCACCATATCTTCTGCACTTATATTTTTCATAATATTCAGGTTTAATTGGATATAAGTAATCAGCAGGTTCCATTGTTTGATGGAAAGCTGTATCAAAGATTGCGACATTTCCAACATTAGGAAGAGCATCTTTAAATGCTTGATAACAAATTAAGTGTGGTCCATTGTGTAAAGGAGCAAGAGGGATTAATTCTTTGATCTTTGCTTCTGTATCTGGAGTGAATACTGCAGAATCTGAGAAATAAGGTCCACCTTGAACGATTCTATGTCCAATACCTTTAATTTCATCTAATGATTTAATAATCTTTTCATCGATTAATCCTTTGATGACAAGATTAACACCTTCTGAGTGATTTTTAACTGGTAAAATAGTTGTGTGTTTTTTACCATCTAAGCCTTTAATTGTGAAAATAGCATCATCATGACCTATTCTTTCGACAATACCAGAAGTAATAGCTTCTTCTTCAGGCATTTCATAAAGTTTGAATTTAATACTGGATGAGCCAGAATTAACTGCCATTATTTTATACATTTTGTTAATAAACTCCTTTTTTCAACTATAATTTTAATTCTTAATAGTAAAATAAGCAATAAAACTTTATAATAAAAATGTAGCTTTCTTTAAAAGGGGTAATTATATGGATTTAAGTTGGTTTGATGAATACCTAATGGGAAACTCCTATACTGGGTATAAACACTTTGGTGCACATTTTGCACAAAATGAACAAGGAGAACAAGGTGTAGAGTTTTTAGTTTATGCTCCAAATGCTAAACAAATAAACGTTTTAGGGGAATTTAATAATTTCTCTATTTATGATTCTTTAATGCAAAAAATAGATTATAGAGGATTATTTTATCTATTTGTAAAAGGTGCGAAAAATTATCAATCATATAAATTACACATTTTAACTAATGATGGCCAATATTTAGAAAAGTCTGATCCGTTTGCATTCTTTAACGAATTAAGACCAAGTATGTTTTCTAGAATTTACGATTTAAGTGATTTTATTTTCCACGATCAAGAATACATGAAAAATATTCAATCTAGATGCTTTGATAAACCTATGTCAATTTATGAAATGCATTTAGGTAGCTGGATTGGTAAAAATGGGGATAGATTTTATTCATATGAAGAAATTGCAGATAAATTAATTCCTTATATAAAGGAAAATTCTTTCACTCATGTAGAAATTATGCCAGTAACTCAATATCCTTTTGATGGATCTTGGGGTTATCAACCAACTGGATATTTCTCAATTGATTCAAGATATGGAAATCCAAAACAATTGATGTCATTTGTAGATAGATTACATCAAAATGGAATTGGAGTTATCTTAGATTTTGTCCCAGTTCATTTTGCAACAGATAACTATGGTCTATCTAGATTTGATGGAACTTGTATGTATGAATATGGAAATGAAAATGAATTTTCTGAATGGGGAACTAAAAACTTCGATTTAGGAAAAGATCCGGTTAGATCATTTCTTATTTCTTCAATGTGTTATTTTTTAGAAATGTATCATTTTGATGGAATTAGATTTGATGCAGTTAGCAATATCATCTACTATGGAGGAAATTCAACTAGGGGAACAAATCAAGGTGGTATTGATTTTATAAAAAGAGCAAACTGGACAATCCATCAATTTTATCCAAATTGTATGACAATTGCTGAAGACTCATCTAGTTTTGGTCAAGTTACTAAAGGCTTTTCTAATGAAGGGCTTGGATTTGACTATAAATGGGATCTTGGTTGGATGAATGACACATTAAAATATTACAAGTTAGACCCAGTTTATAAAGCATATAAACATAACTTATTAACTTTCTCAATGGCTTACTTTTATTCAGAAAACTTTATATTACCTTTATCTCATGATGAAGTTGTTCATATGAAAGGCTCAATTTTAAATAAAATGTGGGGAAGTTATGAAAATAAATTCGCCTTAGTTAGAAATTTATACGCCTATCAATTTGCTCATCCAGGTAAAAAGCTTAATTTCATGGGCAATGAATTAGGTACTTGGGATGAATGGTCAGAAAAGAAATCTCTTTCTTGGAACTTAAAATCTTATCCTCAACATGATTCAATTTCTAGATTATTTAGAGATTTAAATAGAATCTATGTTAATCATAAAGCCATGTATTTTAATGAATACAATCCAAAGACATTTAAATGGATTAAAGCTGATGAAGCCAATCAATCTGTATATGCTTTTTATAGAGAAGTAGATGATGAAGTAATGGTATTTGTATTCAATATGACCTCAAATTTCTACCAAGAATATCGTATTGGAGTACCATATAAAGGCGAATATGAAGAAATTTTAAACACTGATAAAGATGTTTATGGTGGCTTGAATCAGTATAATGGTGTAAAATTAATAGCTGATGATACTTTAGCAGATCATTATTTAAATTCTATAACTATCAAATTAGCTAGTTTTGGAGCATGCTATTTCAAACTTACTAAGAAGATAGTTGAAAAGAAAAAAGAAACTAAAGTTTCAAAAAAGACAAAAAAGGTTTCTAAAAGAAAAGGAGTTAATTAAAAAATGTTATTTGATAACGAAAAAGTATTTGTAAAAGAATTCACATTAAGAGCTCATGAAAAATATGCTCATGATCCTAAACAAATGGATGAAATTGAAGCATATGATATCTTAGCTTTAATGGTAAGAGACTATATGACAGTTCAAAAAATGGAATGTCAACAACAAATCGAAAAGCAAAATACAAAACAATTAATATATTTCTCAATGGAATTCTTAGTTGGTAAATTATTAGTTTGTAATATGATCAACTTAGGAATCTATCAAACAGTTGTAAAAGGTTTTGATAAATTAGGATTAGATTTAAATAAAATCATCACTCAAGAACCTGATGCTGGTTTAGGAAATGGTGGCTTAGGAAGATTAGCTGCTTGCTTTTTAGATTCTATTGCTAGTAATGGCGTAGTTGGTCATGGTAACTGCATTAGATATGATTATGGATTCTTTAAACAAAAGATTACAAAAGATGGTGTTCAAGAAGAATTACCAGATTTATGGTTATTAAATGGCTGTGCTTGGGAAACTAGAAAACCTCAATTAGCTCAAAAAATTAAATTCTATGGTCAAGAAGAAACATATAAAGATGAAAATGGCAATATCAAAAGAAGAACCATTAACTCAGTTAATGTTTTAGCTATTCCATGTGATGTTTCAATTCCTGGTTATAAAAATGGAGTTGTTAACACTTTAAGATTATGGGCTGCTGAACCTAGTATTGATGATTTACCTAGCAACGTTTCTTTTAACGATTATTTACAATTTGTTAGAGGTATCACATATGGTTTATATCCAGATGATAGAACTGAACAAGGTAAGTTATTGCGTTTAAGACAACAATATTTCTTAGTTTCTGCTGGCTTACAATCAACTTTATATCATCATTATTCTTTATATAAGACATTTGATAATTTACCTGATTATTATGTTTTCCACTTAAATGATACTCATCCTATTTTAGCAATCCCTGAATTAATGAGATTATTAATGGATGATTATGGATATTCATGGGATAAAGCATATTCAATCTGCCAAAGATGTTTTGCTTTTACAAATCACACAGTTATGCCAGAAGCTTTAGAAAAATGGCCTACTCAATATATTTCTAGTTTATTCCCAAGAGTCTATATGATTATTGAAGAAATAAATAGAAGATTACTCATTTCTTATAGAGAAAACAATGTTCCTCAAGAACAAATCGATAACGATATCATCATTAAAGACGGAAATATTAGAATGTGCCAATTAGCAATTAACGTCTGCTTCTCAGTTAATGGTGTTGCTTCTTTACATACAGAAATCTTAAAAGCTCAAACTTTCAAAGATTTATATAAGATGTATCCTGAAAAGTTCAACAACAAGACAAATGGTATTTCTCATAGAAGATTCTTAATGGCTGCTAACCCAGAATTATCAAAATTAATTTCTTCTTTAATTGGAGAAGATTGGGTCTTAGATCCTGAAAATGAATTAAAGAAATTATTAGCATTTAAAGATGATGAAAAAGTCTTAAAGAAATTAAACGACATCAAAAAGCACAATAAGCTCTTATTAAAAGAATTAGTTGAAAAGGAAAATGGTATTTCTATTGATCCAAATTCAATCATCGATTCTCAAATTAAGAGATTACACGCATATAAAAGACAATTATTAAATGTTTTAAGAATCATTTATTTAACTCAAAAGATTAAAAATGATCCTACATTTAAGATGACACCTCACACTTATGTATTTGGGGCAAAGGCTGCACCTAGTTATACTTTAGCTAAGAAAATTATTGAATTAATTAACGCAGTCGCTAGATATGTAAATAACGATAAGAAGATTTCTAAGTTTATTAAAGTAGTCTTTATTGAAAACTACAATGTCTCTAAGGCTCAAGTTATTATTCCTGCAAGTGATATTTCTGAACAAATTTCTTTAGCTGGTAAAGAAGCTAGTGGTACTTCAAATATGAAATTTATGATGAATGGTGCTATCACTTTAGGTACTTTAGATGGCGCTAATGTTGAAATTAGCCACTTAGTTGGGGAAGAAAATGCTGTTATCTTTGGCTTAAAAGAAGACGAAGTTAATAAGATTAAATATGAAAATAGTTATAACCCTTGGGATATTTATAATTCCAATAGTGAAATTAAGAGTGTTGTCGATTCTTTAATTGATGGTACATTTGATCCAGATTACAATCGTTTCAGAATGGTATTTGATGAAATTATGTATCACCATGATGAATACTTCCTCTTAAAAGATTTTGAATCTTATATTGAAGCTAGTAAAAAGATTGATAGCATGTATGAAGATAGACTTAGCTGGGCTAGAAAATGCTTAATTAACATCGCTAACTCTGGTTATTTCTCTTCAGATAGAACTATTAAAGAATACACAGACCAAATTTGGCATTTACAACAATTAAAATTGGACTAATTTTAGTCAATATAAGTTGAATAAATAATTTACATGTTATAAAATTATTAAGGTTTTACTTTGGAGGAAAATAAATGAAAAAAGAATATAAAGAAAATCAAGATGGCACATTATTAGTAAGCTGCACATATACAAATAGCGAATATGCTCCTGTTGCTCAAAAAGTTCAAGTTAACCTTTGCAATAATGTCACTATCAAAGGCTTTAGAAAGGGCAAAGCTCCTATCGAACAAGCTATAAAATATATCAATCCTGAAGAAGTTTATAAAGGAATGATTAACAAATTAATCGATAAAGATTTCAATGCTTTATTAGATGGATATGACACAACAAAAGTTGCTAATATGTCACCTAGCTTAGATGTTAAATTTGATGAAAAGTCAAAAGATTACACCTTAGCTTATACATTCTATTTATTACCTGTTGCTCAAATTAAAAAGAGCACTGGCTTAGACATCAAATTAGATGTTAAAGAAGTAAATGAAGATGATGTCAACGCTAAAATCGATTCATTATTAGTAAATAATGCTGAATTAGTTCCTGCTAGCGATGATCAAGTCTCTGAATTAAAAGACCATGTAATCATTGACTTTACTGGTTATGTTGATGGTAAAGAATTTGATGGTGGCTCTGCTAACGATTATGAATTAACCTTAGGTTCAAATACATTTGTTCCAGGTTTTGAAGATCAATTAGTCGGCATGAAAAATGGCGAAAAGAAGACAATTGAAGTCACTTTCCCAGCTAACTATTTAGCTTCATTAGCTAATAAGAAAGCTAAATTTGCTGTTACAGTTAAGACAATCAAGAAAGTTGTTAAACCTGAATTAAACGATGAATTTGCTACTACATTAGATTCATACAAAGTTAAAACAGTTGCTGAATTAAAAGACGCTGTTAAAAAAGAATTAGTTAGTGAAAACGAAAACGCTGCAAAATCCGATAAATTAAATAAAATCTTAGCTGAAATTGCTAAAGACAGCAAAGTTGTTGTTTCTGATAAATATGTTGAACATATGGCAAAACAAACTCAAGAAAATCAATTAAATCAATTTAAACAATATGGATTAGATTTAAATGAATATTTAAAACTTGCCAATACAACATTAGAAAAATTTGAAGAAAACTGCAAAGTTACTGCTAGAAATCAAATTAATACCTTCGCTTTATTAGAAGCAGTTGGTCATGAAAATAATATTGAAGTTTCTCAAAGTGATATTGAAGAATATTTTGGTGGTAAAGAAAAATATGATTCTTTAATGGATACTGCTAAAAAGCAAGGTGGCAAGAATCCTAATTTCTCCATTGAAGGTTATATTGAACAAATCAAATCTTCTTTATTAGAACAAAAAGTTAAAGATTTCTTAATTGAAAATAACTAATTATTAACTTATATTAAATAATTGAATTGAAGTAGGTATATTTATCTACTTCTTTTTAATTAATTTAGCAGTCTAGTATTGACATTGCTAAAATGCGTTGTATAATTAATTTAGCACTTTAGTAGTTATAGTGCTAAATTGAGCATTGTACTATTATATGTACACTTAAATTGATATAATCTAAAACAATGATGAATTGAAATCGTGCTGATTCAATTCAGCAAAAGAGAGGTGAAAATCACTATGGATCAAAATTTTGTATTACCGATCTACCCTGATTCTCAGGATATACCATTACCATCATTATCTTATAAAATAAGAGTATATGATAGTTATGGAAAAGAACTTTTTGACTATTTGTCAAAAGGTGAATATTTTATATTGACTCACACTAGTAAAGATTTTGCATTTGACATTAAAGATGAAAGTGAAGTTCAAAATGTTTTAACTTATGTAGCTCAATATTCTACAGTTTGTCAAGTTGATAAAATTACCAAAAACAAAGCTAGTTATGTTATTGAATTTAGCGCAACAAACGCATGTTGCTTACTTGGTATTAAATTGATGGAAAATTCTAAAATCATTTTAGGATCTGGTCAATTAAATAGTCAAACTAACATCGATAAATTTATGTTAATGCCTTTTATTGAAGACATTAAGAATAAATACAGTAAAGTCGCTAGTAAAATTGAAGGCTTACCTAGCTTTCCCACTGAAGAAGAATTAGATAAATATGAGCCAAGTTTTTACATTGCTTACTTTTTGAATTTATCTAATGATTTAAAATTAAAATTGCTTGAAGAAAAAGATGCTCAAAAGAGATTGCAATTGATTTATAAAAATATGAACGCATTAGAATCAGACCCTAAGATTGAAAATGATATTAATGCTAAAGTTGAAAAAGCAATTGAAAAGAATCAAAAAGAATTTATTTTAAGAGAAAAAATGAAGGCTATTAAAGATGAATTAAAACCATTTGATGGTCCTTCTGATGAAGATAAATATCAAGCTGTTATTGATGATAAAACTGATAAATATCCTCAAAAGGTTAAAGATAAGGTTAAACTTGAATTATCTAGAATGCAAGCTATGCCTGCAGCTAGTCAAGAATTTGCTGTTATTAAGACTTATTTAGACTTATTAATTAAAATGCCATGGTCTAATTCTACTAAAGATAATGAAAATATGGCTGAAGTAAAAAAAGTTTTAGATGATGATCATTTTGGACTTGATAAACAAAAAGCTAGAATTAGTGAATATTTAGCAGTTAAGTCATTAACTAATTCTTTAAAGAGCCCTATTTTATGCTTATTTGGCCCTCCAGGAACTGGTAAAACATCTTTAGCTATTTCTATTGCTAAGGCTTTAGGAAGAAAATTTGTCAAGATTTCTTTAGGTGGTGTTTCTGATGAATCTGAAATTAGAGGTCATAGAAAGACTTATGTAGGAGCTATGCCAGGTAAAATTGTCTCCAATTTAGCTAAAGTTGGAGTAAATAACCCAGTTATCTTACTTGATGAAATTGATAAATTAAAAGATGGTGGATATCATGGAGATCCTGCTTCTGCTTTATTAGAAGTACTTGATCCTGAACAAAACGCTAACTTCCAAGATAACTACTTAGAAGAAACATTTGATTTATCTAATGTTTTATTCATTTGTACTGCAAATAATATTCGCGATATTCCTGCTCCTTTATTAGATAGATTAGAATTAATTGAATTAAATTCTTATACAAATATCGAAAAGTTTAATATTGCTAAGACTCATTTAATTCCATTAGAATTAGAAGCTAACGGCTTAAAAGAATCTAATATTACCTTTAATGATGATGCTTTATATTACATTATTGAAAATTATACTAGAGAAGCTGGTGTAAGATCTTTAAGAAGAAATATAGGTGCTATCATGAGAAAGTTTGCTGTTGAATTTTTAACTGATGGCAAATCAAAAGATGAGGCTAATATTGTTATTGATATACCTCAAGTTGAAAAATATTTAGGTAAACCAGTATTTATTCATACTAAATCTACTAGAAAAAATCAAATTGGTATTGTAAATGGATTAGCATATACTGATTTTGGTGGAGAAATCTTACCAATTGAAGTTAATTATTATGTTGGTAATGGTCAATTATTATTAACTGGTAATTTAGGTAAAGTCATGGAAGAATCTGCTAGAACTGCTTTCTCTTATATCAAATCAATTTCTGCTAAAGTTGGAATTGAAGAAGATTTTTGGAAAAAGCACGACTTCCATATTCACGCTCCTGAAGGGGCTGTTCCAAAAGATGGACCTAGTGCTGGTGTAGCATTATCTATTGCAATTTTATCAGCTGCTACTAATATTCCTTTAAAAAGTGAAGTTGGTATGACAGGTGAAGTTGATTTACGTGGTAATTCTATGCAAATTGGTGGGTTAAGAGAAAAATCATTAGCTGCATTACGTGAAGGATTAAAATTAATTTTAGTTCCTAAAGATAACCACAATGATGTATTAGAATTACCAAAAGAAGTCAAAGATGGATTAAAGATAGTTGAAGTAAGTAGCGTATTAGATGTTGTTCCTTACATCTTTACTACAAATCCAATTAAAGAAGGGAATCCAATAATAGTAAACGAAAATGATAAACTTACAAAAAGCACAATTTGTTAAATCTTGCGCAAGCAAAAAAGACTTTCTTGATGATAAAAAACAAGTCGTGTTTTTAGGTCGTTCAAATGTAGGTAAATCATCTTTAATTAATTCTTTAGTTAATAACAAGAAATTAGTTTATGTTTCTTCTACTCCTGGAAGAACTAAACTAGTTTCTTATTTTTTAATTGATGATAAATATTATTTAGTTGATGCACCTGGATATGGATATTTTAAAGATGGCGCTTTAGATTTTGAACAAATGATGTTAGATTATTTTACTTTATCAAATAAAGTTATAAAAAGAGTCTACATCTTACTTGATTCAAGAAGAGAAGTATCTCCTTTAGATATTGACGCGGTTAAATTAATCGACACATATGGATTAAATGTAAATTTTGTCTTTACTAAGGCTGATAAATTAAATATGTCTGAAAAAGATAAATTGTTAAAACAAATTAAAGAAAAGTTCCCATATGATAGAATATTTATAACATCAAGCAAGACAAAAAGAGGATTAGACGAATTAAAAGTCGATATCAATAACGCACTTAATGAAAAATAAAGGAGTATATGTTATGAAAAATTTCAAACCAATTACTTTTCAAGATATTCAAAAATATCAAGATGAATATGATAAAGATGTAAAAAACGCTGTTATTAGACACGCTTTATCAAAATCTAAATTAAACGATGTTTGTTATAGTTTAGATAATCAAAAAAATAGAGAATTCACTTTCTCTGTCGATATTAAGACAATGCCAGTTACTAATCAAAAACAATCTGGTAGATGTTGGATTTTCTCTGCTAGTAATTTATTAAGAGAAAAGATTGCAAAAGAATTACAAATTGAAGGGATGTTTGAAATTTCTCAAAACTATATCGCCTTTTTTGATAAATTAGAAAAAATAAATTACGTATTAGAATCAATTATTGATAGAATTGACCAAGTTCCTTCTGAAAGAAAGTTAATGTTCATTTTACAAAATGCAGTTGGAGATGGTGGTCAATGGGACATGTTTGTAAATATTATTAAAAAGTATGGTATTTGTCCTAAAGCTAGTATGGTTGAAACTTGCCAATCTAGTTACACTATGGAAATGAATTCTTTAATTAATACTTCTTTACGTGAATTTGCTTATAAGGCTCAATCAATTTATAAACAAGAGAAGAATTTAGATAAAGTATATCAATTAAAAGAAGAATATTTACAAAAGTTCTATTCTTTACTTTGTTCTGGATTTGGTGTCCCTCCTACTCATTTTGATTTTGAATATTATGATAAAAAACACAAATATCACATTATTAAAAATTACACTCCTAAATCATTTTTCAATGGATATGTTAAAGATATAATTGATGAATATGTTTCTATAATTCATGCTCCTACTAAAGATAAAGATTATGATAAAATTTATACAGTTGAATATTTAGGTAATGTCATTGAAGGTAAAAAAGTCACTCATTTGAATTTACCTTTACAAAGAATGAAACAATTAATTATCGAACAATTAAAAGATGGTAATTTAGTTTGGTTTGGCTCAGATGTTTCTAAATATAGAGTAAGAGATGAACAAGTTGGAATGTGGGATGATAAACATTTTGATTATGTATCTTGTTTTGGCTTAGATGTTTCTTTTGATAAAGAAGCTATGCTTGATTATTCTTCAAGTTGCATGAATCACGCCATGGTTTTAACTGGTGTCAATTTAGTAGATAATAAACCAAATAGATGGAAAGTTGAAAATTCATGGGGTAAAGATAATGGCTATAATGGTTATTATATTATGTCAGATACTTTCTTTGATAAATTTGTTTATCAAGCCGCTATTTTAAAAGATTATTTAAATGATGAAGAATTAATGGCTTTAAAACAAGAACCTATTATGTTAGATCCTTGGGATCCATTTGGAACTTTAGCTAGTTAATTCTTATTGTAAATTAAAAATTGATTTGATAAAATTAACCTTGTTAGAGTTGTTTTATTAAAAAATAAATTTATAGAGAACCCTTAATAGGTGAAAGTAGGGTATTTATTTATAAAACTTGTCGCTAATAAAATTATGATTATAAAGTTATTGAGTGCAATTAGATTAAAACTAATTGAACTAGGGTGGTAACGCGTTTATATGACGTCCCTAGATATTCTAGGGCGTTTTTAATTGGAGGATAAAATATGGAAATGGAAAAAAATTACGACCACAAATTAGTTGAGCAAGGCAAATTTGAAATGTGGAATTCTGATCATTATTTTCAAGCTAGTTATGATGTAAATGATCCGAAAACTCCTTTTTCAATGATAGTCCCACCTCCTAATATCACTGGTGTTTTACATATTGGACACGCATTAGATACTACAATTTATGATATCTTTGCTAGATATAAGAAATTACATGGCTATGATGTATTTTTCTGTCCAGGCACAGATCATGCTGGTATTGCTACTCAAGCTAAAGTTGAAGCTAATTTAAGAGAGAAAAATATCACTAGATTTGATTTAGGAAGAAAAGAATTTGTAAAAGAAGTTTATAAATGGAAAGATCAAACTTCTTCTACTATTCATAAACAGTGGGCTGCTTTAGGAATTGGCATGGACTATTCTAAAGAGAGATTTACCATGGACGAAAAGACAAACCAAGCTGTCTTAAAAGTTTTTAAACAACTTTATGATGAAGGCTTAATTTATCAAGGTGAAAGAATTATTAACTGGGATGTTCAACTTCAAACCGCTTTATCTAATATTGAAGTAGAACACAAAGATATCCCTGGTAAGTTCTATTATTTTAAATATAGATTAGCTGATAATCCTGAAAAGTATTTTGAAATTGCTACTACTAGACCTGAAACTATGTTTGGTGATGTTTGTGTTGTATTTAATCCAAAAGATACTAGATATGCTCAATATGAAGGAAAATATGTAATTAATCCTGCTAATGGCGAAAAATTAATTATGTTAGGCGATTATTATGTCGATAAAGATTTTGGAACTGGATTAATGAAATGTACTCCTGCTCATGACCCTAATGACTTTAATATTGCAAAAAGACATAATTTAAAAATGCCAGTTTGTATGAATAAAGATGGCACAATGAATGCAATATGTGGTAAATATGAAGGCCAAGATAGATATGAATGTAGAGATAATTTAGTTGAACAAATTTCTAGCCAAGGTGATTTAATTAAAATTGATGATATTGTTCACTCAGTTGGACATTCTGAAAGATCTCACACTGTTGTAGAACCTTATTTATCTAAACAATGGTTTATAAAAATGGAACCACTTGCTAAAAGGGTATTAGAATTACAAAAAGATAAAAAGACAAAAATTAATTTCTTCCCATCTAGATTTGAAAAAATCTTTATTCAATGGTTAAAAAATACTGAAGACTGGTGTATTTCTAGACAATTATGGTGGGGACATAGAATTCCTATTTATACTAATAAACAAACTGGGGAAGTTATTTGCTCAGTTACTGAATTAGATCCTAACTTATACAATCAAGATGAAGATGTATTAGATACATGGTTCTCATCTGGTTTATCTCCTTTTGTATTGTGCAATTGGCCTGATATGGAAGATAGTTTATATAAAAGATATTATCCATTAAATTTAATGATTACTGGATATGATATTTTATTCTTCTGGGTTGCTAGAATGGCATTTGATGGTGCTCATTTTACTAACCATTTACCATTTAAAAACTGTTTCTTACATGGATTAGTTAGAGATTCTCAAGGTAGAAAGATGTCTAAATCACTTGGAAATGGTATAGATCCAATTAAAGTAATTGATGAATATGGTGCTGATTCATTAAGATATGCCTTAGCTACAGCAGTTACTCCTGGACTTGATATGTCATTTGGTATGGATAAAATCGTTTCAAGTCACACTTTCTTAAATAAAATTTGGAACGCAAGTAGATTTGCATTGATGAATTTTAAAGAAGACTTTGTTTATGAAGAAGATATTACAAAATTAGATCTTAACTTTGTCGATTTATATGTATTAAAACATTTAAATAGCACAATTAAAAACGTTGAAAGAAATTTTGATAAATATGAAATTGGACAAGCTGCTAACTACTTGTATTTATTCATTTACGATGTCTTCTGCTCTAACTATATTGAAGAAATAAAAGCTGATTTAGATAATCCTTCTAGAAGAAATACCGCTTTAAATGTCTTACTTTATGTATTAAAGAGCTTATTAAGTATGTTATTCCCATACGCTCCATTTATTTCTGAAGAAATTTATTCTTATTTACCAAATCATAAAAAGAGTATTTATTTAGAAAAATATCCTTCTGTTATTAAAATTAAGAATTCTTCTTTAGGTGATAATTTAGTTAGCATAGTAAAAGAAATTAGATCCTTTAAAGCAGATAACAAATTACCTTTAACTTACAAAGTGGATTTAAATGTTTGTACAAGTAAAGCTAACTTTGAAAAATTAAAGCCATATTTATTAAAAGTAGGTATGCTTAAATCTATCAATTTGATTTCTAAAAATGATGTAGATAATCATTATAGATTTATTACTAAAAACATCGGAATTAAAGTCTTCTCAGATGAATTAGCTCAAGCAAATAAAGCTAGAGTAGAAAAAAGAATAGCTGAATTAAAAGCTGAAATTGAAAGATCTACTAAGATGTTATCTAATCCTAACTTTGTAAATAAAGCCCCTAAGGCTAAAGTTGATTTAGAAAAACAAAAGTTAGAAAATTATCAACACGAATTAGATAATTATTTAAAGTAATTATAAAAACAAACTCCTTTTTAACTATTTATTAGTGAAAGGAGTTTTATTATGAAAGGTCTTAGAAAAATTGATGAAGAAAAATTAAGTCAAATAAAAGGAGGAGAAGCAATTACATTAACAGCTATCATGGCTATTTTAGCTATTTCAATAGTTTCAGTAGTCTGTTATAGATTCTTTGTATCACCAAAAGGAAAAGTTGATTTACCTGGTGGATTTAAATTTGAATGGGGCAAATAATAAATGTCTTTAAAGACAGTAGATAACTTTTTACAACCTAGAGAAAAAGTTAATTATTATGGAATAAGTAATATTTCAGATGTTGAATTGCTCGCCTTAATTATTCAATCAGGTTTTGCTAAAAAGGACGCTTTAGATTTATCAAAAGAACTTTTATTGAAATTTGATGGATTAAAAGGCATATCAAAATGTAATTTAAAAGACTTATATTCAATAAAAGGAATAAAACAAGCTAAAGGGACAAAACTCATGGCTGTTTTTGAAATTGCTAGAAGAATATATTTAAATGTAGATGAACAACAATACAACAAAAAAATTGAAACAAGTGAAGAAATATATAAATCATTTGCTAATAAAATTATAAACCAAATAAGCGAAACATTTTTAGTAATAGGTTTAGATGCCCATAAAAGGTTAATTAGTTATAAAGTGTTTTCAAATCAAAATGAAGAAAGTGTAAATTTAAATACTAAGGTTTTATTAAAATATTGTGTTGAAATAAATTGTAAGTATGTTTATTTAATGCACAATCATCCATCGAATAATTTAAAACCTTCAAATCAAGATTTAAATTCAACTTTATTAATAAACAGTTACTTAAAAATGATAGGAATATATCTAATAGAACATTTAATAGTATGTAAAAATGGTTATTATCAAATAATAAGAGGGATTGAAAATAAAATTAATTGAGATTATTTTCTTTTTGGTTTACTATAAATATGGGCAATTTATATGAACAAAAAAGAATTAAGTGAGAATCTCTTCTTACAAGGGTATAAACTTTATAAAGAAGAATTAATTAATAACAAATTGACTTCGGATCAAAAATTTGTAGAATATTTAAAAAAGTCGGCTAAATTAAAAAATCCAAAGGCTATGTTTTTACTTGGTTATATTCTTTGTGTTCCTTTTAAAGATATTCCTATTGATATTGATAAAGGAACTAAGTTATTAAATAAATGCTATGACTCATTAGCTAATTTAATTGAAGTAAACTCTGACCCACTAGCTTGTGAATTTTTAGCTAAATATTACCAAGTGCCACTTGCAAATCATGTAAAAGATGATACTAAAGTAGAAAAGTTATTAGAATTAGCTAAGCAATATTCTAATTTAGAAGTAAATGCAGTTGAAACAACATCATTAGAAAATAAAGATCTAGACTTAGATTACAATCAATTAGTAAATGCAATTGATATATTAGAAAACACCAATATTGATGATCCAAAAGAACAACTTGAAATCTTGAAATATTTTGCAAGCAAAGATGATATAAGAGCATTGATATTTTTAGGTGATTTATATATACAAGGAAAATATGTTAAAAAAGATGATGAACTAGCCTTAGCTTATTATAAGCAAGCTCAAAGTCTAGGATCTATTAAAGCTAAATATAATATAGGAAGATATTTAATAGAAGGGAACTATTCTAATTTAGATATTTCAAAAGGATTAAATTTAATCTATCAAGCTAGTAAAGCTGGTTTAAAAGAAGCTCAATATTATTTAGCAGAAGTCTACTATCAAGGAAAAATAGTAAATAAAGATTTAAATAAAGCCTATATTTATGCTCAAGCTAGTTATTCAAGAGGATATTCTAAAGCAAAAGAATTCTTATTGAAGATAGAAGAAGAAAGAGGAGATGCATTAGCAATTTCTTTCTCTAATTCAAATTTATTAGATGATTTTTAAAGAAGTGAAAAAATATCACTTCTTTTTAAATTTTTCTTGCAATCATTCAAATTTTATATTATCATAATAAAGCACTAAGAAGTGCCAGCAAAACTAGATAGATTAACTAAAAAAACATGAAAACTTCTTGTTGACATAGTTATAAAAAAGTGATAATCTACTAGAGCGTCTTAAAAAAAGCGCAAAGTGATCTTTGA